>NZAJ01000053.1 GCA_002687495.1 Micavibrio sp.
TGATTAGCGATGACTGTGCGCTCACCTGTTTTATAGTCTTTACCCTGCACTCTTTCTTCTGCATAGGCTAAGGCATGCTGATAGGCGCGCTCGGCAATAGCCACACCTTGAAGGCCGACAGATAGGCGTGCATTATTCATCATAGTGAACATATATTTTAAGCCTTCATTGGCCTGACCAATCAGATAGCCTGTCGCGCCGTCAAATTCCATCGTGCACGTTGGAGAAGCATGAATCCCTAACTTATGTTCAAGCCCTATGCATTTGACATTATTACGTGTTCCGTCTTCCAAGAATTTGGGCACGATAAATAAAGATATCCCCTTCACATCATCCGGCGCATCATCCAAGCGCGCAAGAACAAGGTGGATGATATTATCGGTCATATCGTGCTCACCATAGGTGATAAATATTTTCTGGCCTGAAATTTTATAGGCTTTTCCATCAGGGCTCGCTTTAGTGCGCACCAACCCTAAATCAGAGCCTGCTTGCGGCTCTGTTAAGTTCATGGTTCCTGTCCATTCACCACTGATTAGCTTTGGCAAATAAAATGCTTTTTGCTCAGCCGAGCCATGGTGAGAAATAGCCTCTACTGCGCCTTGATTAAGGAGCGGGCACAGCCCAAAACTCATATTTGCACCTTGCCACATTTCCTGCAGCGGGAAAGCAAGTAGATACGGCAAACCCTGCCCACCAAATTCAGGGTCAAAAGGCACCGCGTTCCAGCCGCCTTCGCAATATTGTTGATATGCCTCTTTAAAACCAGCAGCGGTTTTAACATTACCCTGCTCATCACGGGTGGCGCCCTCTTCATCTGCGGATTTATTAATAGGCGCCAAAACATCACTCGCGAGCTTAGAAGCTTCTAGCAAAATAGCCTCTGATGTTTCTCGATCCAAATCATCATGTTTGAATTGCAGTACATCATATATGAGGTTTAACATCTGGGAAACTGGTGGGTTATATTCGCTCATACTGGGCTATTTCCTTATTGCTTTAGTGATGTGAATATCTAACTCGAGGCTCTTTGGCATGCATCTTGCAAATCATATCTTACAGGCAATAGCCTCTTATATGAATCTGATACATGAAGCTTAATATAACATGAATAATGTCACAAAAGCATTAGCAAACAACGCATTACAAAGCCTTTCGGCCAAAGCTCCTACGCATGTACTCAAAGCGATAGAATCTGCGAGCCAGAAAACAGGGGTTAATTTTGCCTATATGCTGCAACAAGCGCGCGCTGAGAGCAATTTCAACGATAACGTACAGGCAAAAAGCTCAAGCGCATCAGGGCTTTACCAATTTATCGAGAGTACATGGATGAATATGGTAGAGCGTTATGGCGATAAATATGGGATCGAAACTGAAGGTAAAAGCCGCAGTGAAATCCTAGAACTTCGCAATGATGCGGAAATATCGGCCAATATGGCGGCAGAATTTGCCAGTGAAAATGAGCGCTTCTTAGAAAGCAACTGGGGCGGCGATATCGGTTCAACAGAGCTCTATTTCGCGCATTTTATGGGTGCGGGCGGTGCAGCCTCCTTTTTAAAAAGCCACGATGAAAACCCGATGCAAGCTGCAGCTGACCTCTTCCCACAAGCGGCGCGCGCCAATTACAATGTGTTTTACGAGCGTGAAACAGGACGGGCTCGCTCTTTAGATGAGGTATACGCCTTTTTTGATAAGAAATTCTCTATAAAAGATGAAGGGGCTGAATCCACTCAACTCGCTGATAATAAAATAAAATCTTCTACTGAAGCGCTTAATTCACTCTATACGTATAAAATCACACCTATTGATCATGAACGTACAGCAGCCCTCAATAGTGTTTTCAGCCAAGATCACATGGCAATTGATATGCTTTCCTCTATAGAAACATCATCGCATTCAAACACATATAGCTATAATTCCCTTATTCCTAGCAGCTATAATAGTTTGCTCTCTAACCCTTTAGAATTGATGCTTTTAAGTGAATTAGATCTTACTAATAAAAATAGTTCACTTTAGTCACTTTCCTCCAAAACCCTACATATCAATGATTGCAGAGCATCATGCAGCGCAACATACGGCGGCGCAGCATATGTTTTTGATAATACTCGATAAAAGCGTGATAAAATTAAGAATAATACGGATCAAAATGACCGGAGGTAAATATATGACACAATCCATTGAACAACTACGTGAAAGCGAGGCTTACAAGAGTTTAATAAGCTTGCGATCCAAGAGTAAATGGAGCCTGGCCGCACTTATGCTGGTCGTTTATTATGGCTTCATCTTAATCATTGCATTTGAGCCAGAAATATTCGCAACCAAAGTCGGTGACGGGCATACATCGCTCGGTATTGTCGTTGGGCTGGGTGTGATCTTATTCAGTTTCTTAATTACTGGTTTTTATGTTCGTAAGGCGAATAAAGTCTTCGAACCTCTCACTCATGAAATTCACAAAATGGCGGAAGGAGAATAAGCATGGAAGGCGATACTAATTTAGTTGCAATTAGCATGTTCGCCCTATTCGTCATTTTGACGCTAGGGATTACTTATTGGTCGGCAAAGAAAATGACCGGCACTAAAAACTTCTACTCAGCAGGCGGTAATATTACCGGTTTCCAAAACGGCTTGGCGATTGCAGGTGACTATATGTCAGCAGCGTCTTTCCTTGGTATATCCGGTCTTGTTTTCGCGGCTGGTTTTGATGGCTTGATCTATTCGATCGGCTTCTTGGTCGGTTGGCCAATTATTCTGCTTCTTATTGCAGAGCCATTACGTAACCTTGGTAAATACACATTCTCGGATGTGGCATGTTACCGTCTAAGACAAAAGCCTACACGTATTCTTGCAGCATGCGGAACGCTGGCAACTGTTGCGCTTTATCTAATCGCACAGATGGTCGGCTCAGGTAAACTCATCCAGGTTTTATTTGGATTAGATTACATGTATGCGGTGATTATCGTTGGTACTTTGATGATGATTTATGTGACCTTTGGCGGCATGATTGCTACAACATGGGTGCAGATTATTAAAGCGTGTTTATTGCTCTTTGGTGCGACACTTCTCGCATTCTTAGTGCTCTATAACTTTAATTTCAGCATTGAAGGGCTCTTCGGCGCAGCTGTAGACATCCACGCAAAAGGTGGAGAGATTATGGCGCCTGGTGGCTTGGTTTCAGATCCGATTTCTGCAATCTCACTTGGCCTAGCGCTGATGTTTGGTACTGCGGGTCTACCGCATATCCTGATGCGCTTCTTCACAGTGCCGGATGCTAAGGAAGCCCATAAATCGGTCTTCTATGCGACAGGCTTTATTGGATACTTCTATATCCTTACTTTCATCATTGGTTTTGGTGCGATTGCCTTCCTATTGGCTAACCCAGACTTCCTAGATGAATCAGGTAAGCTTATTGGTGGTAACAATATGGCAGCGATCCAGCTTTCAGAGGCTTTAGGCGGTGATTTAATGCTTGGCTTTATCTCAGCGGTGGCTTTTGCGACAATCCTCGCGGTTGTTTCAGGTCTGACACTGGCTGGTGCTTCAGCGATCTCTCACGACCTTTATGCTAATGTGTTCCATGGCGGCGCACATGATGAGAAAAAAGAGCTTCAAATCTCTCGTATCTCAACAATTGGCTTAGGTATCGCAGCGATCATCTTAGGCATTATCTTTGAAAAGCAAAATGTGGCCTTCATGGTTGGTCTAGCCTTTGCGATTGCGGCAAGTGCAAACTTCCCGATCCTATTCCTTTCAATGTATTGGAAAAAGCTTACAACACGCGGTGCAGTTATTGGCGGCTCATTAGGCCTCCTAACAGCTGTGGTTCTTGTGATCTTAGGTCCAATCGTTTGGGTGGATGTGTTAGGTAACGCAGAAGCGATCTTCCCTTATAAATACCCTGCTCTCTTCTCGATGACAGTGGCATTTATAGGTATTTGGCTCTTCTCAGTGACCGATACATCTGATGATGCTATTCGCGAACAGACAGCTTTTGAGAACCAATATTTCCGCGCTCAGACTGGCGTGGGTTCAGAGAAGTCTGTATCGCATTAAGTTAACCTAAACCTTAATATATAAATCAATCGCAAAGCCCCTTTACTCCAAAGGGGCTTTGGTGCATTTAAAAGCTATGAGCAAAATTATTCATGTCCTCGATAAGCGCCTCGCCCTTGAGCAGCCTGAAAATGGGTTTAAAACCTCAATTGATGCTGTCTTGCTTGCTGCGGCTTGTAAGGCGCGTGAAGGCGAAACTGTTCTTGATTTGGGCTGTGGGGTTGGTAGTGCCGGCCTGTGCCTAGCCAAGCGCGTTGAGGGCATTCACTTAAGCGGGATTGATATTCAAGCCGATCAGATAGAAACCGCCAAACGGAATGCGTTGAGCAATCATATCAATGCTCAATATAGCGCCTGTGATATTCGCGACTATAAAGAACAAGAGTGCTTTGATCACGTGATTTGCAATCCGCCTTATATGGGTGCAGGCGCGCATCTAGCCTCACCGCACAAAAGCAAGGCGCTAGCCATGGGGCATGCAGATACAGCACTTGAAGAGTGGCTGGATGTGGCTTGTAAAGCACTTAAACATGGTGGAAGCCTCAGCCTTATTCATCGCGCCGATCATATTGATCACATCATTAAAGGCTTTAAAAACCGCTTTGGCGGTGTTGAGATTATCCCACTCTACCCTAAAGCCGGTAAAGAGGCTGGACGCGTGATCGTTCGCGCACTTCGTAATTCAAAAAGCCCCGCCATCATTCATAGTGGGTTAATCCTGCATAATGATGAGGGCGGATATAGCGCAGAAGCAGAAAAGATATTGCGCGGTATGGACGCAATCGACTAACGTGAGAAACATGACTATGAAGAATAAAATCAGTGCGCTATGCGCGAAATGCTCGGATATTCCTGTAATTGGCGCTCTCTTAAAGCCCAAGCAAAAAATTGCTGTTTTGCGCCTTTCAGGTGTTATCGCCGATAGCAGTGTTAAGCGCGGCGGTATAAGCCATCACAAATTCGCTCCTTTGCTTGAGGAAGCGTTTGATCTTTACAATGCTAAAGCCGTGGCCTTAATCATCAACTCCCCCGGCGGAAGCCCAGCGCAAAGTGCGCTTATTGGCGATTTAGTGCGCCGCCTTGCTGAAGAAAAAGAGCTGCCTGTTTATGCTTTTGTAGAAGATGTTGCCGCGAGTGGCGGATATTGGCTGGCATGTGCTGCTGATAAAATATACGCCAACCGCACTTCTATTATTGGTTCTATCGGCGTTATATCGGCTGGCTTTGGCATGAGCGAGCTTATCGCTAAGCACGGTATAGAGCGCCGCGTTCATACATCAGGAAAAGATAAGAGCTTTCTTGACCCCTTCACAGAGGAAAAGCCCGCGGATGTTAAGCGCTTGAAGGCTTTGCAGAAAGATTTGCATCACTTATTTATCGAGTGGGTTAAGTCGCGCCGTGATGCCCACTTAGAGGCTGATGATAAAACGCTTTTCGAAGGGGCATTTTGGACAGCCGACAGCGCCAAAAACTATGGGCTCATAGATGGTTTTGGCGAAATGAAAGCCGTAATGAAGGCTGAGTTTGGGGATGAAGTGAAATTCGTTGAACTTAGCCCAGAGAAAGGTTTTATCTCCTCACTTCTAAATCCTGAAGCGCGCAGCTCCATCGCTGCCCATGCTTTAGATGTAATCGAAGAAAAAGCGACATGGGCGCGTTTTGGGTTATAGATCTCAAGTATTGACATAATGTTAACAATTTGTTAATTTATGGAACACAAGGAGAATAGCTATGACATTAAAAACAGATAGAGCCTGGTCTCAAGATGCCTATACGCAATCTATTCTAAGTAAGGCTCAAAAAGTTACCATTTCAGGTGACTTTGGAGAAGTGAGCGCTTATTTAGTCAACGGCCGAGAGAATGAACCTAACGCACTGGATATCTATGTCGGACAGGATCAGCCACCAATTTACCAGCGAGACGAGAACAATCAAATCATAGCGCAAACTATTCTAATTCGTATGCAGCATATCTTTGGGCAAGCCATCACAGATGCGCCGCACGGTAATGGCGGCAAAGCGATTGTATCGAGTACATCAGGGACATATGGCAAACTTGCTCAAGAACAATTTGGCCATAAGCCGCTAGCACCAAGCACCTAACTTAAATAGATACAAAAATGTCAATCATCGCCGTACCAGCAGATATCCAGAGAATGAGCCAAGGCTATATTCGCCCTGCGTTCAAGGCTGAAGCGCGCAAGGTAGAGGAAACCGCGGAGAGTGAGCCAGAGCGCGCGCAATCACAGCAAGACGATCTCAACGCAGATATGATTGAGTATGACGCGGATGGGCGGCCAATGCATCACAAAGCCGCCTTAGATGCGCGTGCACAGTTATATCCAAATGATAGACAATCACCACCAAGCCAGTATCTCCCGCTTTTGGGAAAGGCTTAAGATCACCCGATTTTAATATTAAGAATAAATTCCTTGACACAAAAGGAATTAAGTCCTATACCTGGTATTGGCTAGCCGGCATGGCTGACCGAAGACCGCCGGTATATGGGATCATCCGACCTATATGTAAATCCTGCGCAAAGGAAATCCATGCCACAACAGGATAAGCGCTGCTTACGGGCGCCCGTTTTTAATTTGTGTTTTTACAAAAGAAAGGACACAGCGACGAAGACAAGACAAGGAACCACCCAACACCACATAGTAACGCGGCAGATTGCTAAAAGATGGTTTTTTAACCCTTAATCTTCTCACGAAGGAAGTCTTTCACTTTGTCGAGAGCAATGCGCTCTTGGCTCATCGTATTACGCTCACGTACTGTAACGCTGTGATCGGTGGCTGTTTCATTATCAATCGTGAAACAATATGGCGTACCGATCTCATCCTGACGGGCATAGCGCTTACCGATATTCTGCTTGATATCAAGATCAACCACAAACTCTTCACGCAAGTCCATATAAAGCTTTTGCGCTGTCGGGACGTGATCTTCTTTCGCGGTTAGCGGCAAGATCGCCGCCTTTTTCGGTGCCATCGCTGGCGTGAAATTCATATATACGCCTGATGGACGGTTTTCATCCACGGTGTAAGCCTCACAAAGAAGCGCCAGCACGCCGCGTGTTAGCCCAGTTGAAGGCTCGATCACATGCGGCATGAATTTCTTCTGCGCGACAGGGTCTAGATATTCTAGCTTTTGGCCAGAGAACTCTTGGTGCTGAGTGAGGTCAAAACAGCCGCGATGCGCGATACCTTCTAGCTCATCAAAATCAGGATCCGCGAATGGGAATTTATATTCCACATCGATCGTACGGCTAGAGTAATGTGCGAGATCATCTTTCGGCACCTTGAGGAAATGCAGGCTCTCTTTTGGCAGGCCAAGACTTAGCCAGAAATTCGTGCGTTGCTCCACCCAGAAATCAAACCACATCGGTACATCTTCCTCAGCACAGAACCATTCAAGTTCCATTTGTTCGAACTCTCTAGAGCGGAAGATGAAGTTACGCGGTGTAACCTCGTTACGGAAGGCTTTACCAACCTGCGCAATACCGAATGGTACTTTTACGCGGGAAGAGTCCACCACATTTTTAAAGTTTAAGAAAATCCCAGCGCAGGTTTCAGGGCGAAGATAAGCTTTGTTTTCATCACCGGCTGTCGCACCAACAAATGTGTGGAACATCATATTGAATGTTTTAGGTGCTGTTAAAGTCCCAACGTCACTGGCATCTGGCCCTAAAACCAAAGAAATATCAAAATTCGACTTTTCAGACAAAGCTAATGTTTTAGGATCATAATAATCCAGTAGCGTCCCAGTCTTTGTGAATTTCACATGACCTGTCGTGGACGCTAACCCTTTTTTCTTCAGAAATTTTACGATTCTCTTATGAACCTCTTCTTCCTCTGTATCCTTATCAAATGCAAAGCAAATGTTTGGCTCTAAAACTTCCAGAGTTTGATAAACAACAACATGGTCCGCGCGGTAGCGTTTCTTGGACGCTTTACAATCCACCATCGGGTCGTTAAAGCCACCAACATGGCCTGAAGCCTCCCAGCATTTAGGATTTTGAATGATTGAGCTATCAACGCCGACAATCTCAATCGGGTTGCCGTCAGGGCCGATAGGAGGCGTAATCACCATATCTTTCCACCAACGGTCACGCAGGTTGTTCTTTAGCTCTGTCCCTAATGGGCCATAGTCCCAAAAGCCATTTAAACCGCCATAAATATCGGAAGCTGGGAAGATAAATCCTCTACGCTTGCACAAACTTACAATGTCTTTCATGTCTTTGCTCATGGTGATTCGGCCTTTATTTGCATTTAAATTCAAGCGCTACATTACCCAAAGATCGCGGAATATCAAGGGGAATATCATAAATCCATGTGTAAAATTATGTCTAAAATTTGCATTTCAGACTCGTTTCGTGTATCATGCAAACAACTACAGAAAGGTAGGTGGAAATATGTCTGATTATAATCCACATTTTAACCAGCAAGTACTTGTTGCAGGTGAGACTGATAAGAATAAAATATACGAAATCACACGTGCTGTAGCGCAGCAGCGCCACCCTAAAGGTGACCTCACTCATGATTTCGATGTCTTCACAACCCAATGGATGGCGAACCAACCAGCGGCAAACGAGCCTGTTTATTATGATCTTCATTTAGATCGCGCATCATAAGCTCACGATCATAAAAAAGCGAAGGCGCTTAGCATATGGCTATAGCGCCTTTTATTTTGCCTTCTTTTTAAGGCTCCCAAAACCTTAGCGCAGCATCATGCGCTGGATACGCCCACCGGAATTAATCACCAGCAAGAGCGCCCCGCCATTAGCATTTTTAAGCGCTCGCTCTACATCTTTGACATCTTGTATCTTTATATTATTAATCTCCATAATGATGTCTCCAACTGAGAGCACGCGCGCTGCATAGCTGCGCTCTTTCATGGCGCTCACAATGACTGTACCTTCGGGAAACTCAACCGATTGATCTGCGCCAAGCTCAATTGCGAGTGCTGGGTTGAGGTTTGAAATACTTGCCCCATGCAGCATATGCTTGCCTTGCAACGTGATCGTATTGCGCGGCGGTATATCGGGCGGTGCAATCGCTTTCACACTCGCGCTCAGCTCTTTCCCCTGACGATGATAGGTGATCTGCGCGCTTTGCCCTATTGGCACAGTCGCCATACGAAATTTCATCTCTGCTGCATCGCGAATTAAGCGTTCATTCACGGCCAAAACCACATCACCAACTTTTAAGCCTGCCTTTGCAAGCGGTGAAGCCTGATGAAGCGCTTTAATTAAGGCGCCGCGCGGCACATCTAGGCCAAGGCTTTCTGCAATATCGCTACTCATATTTTGCGCCGACACACCCAGCCAGGGACGCAAGATCCCTGCATTTTGCGATGTCTGCCCTGCTTTTGCCGCCGCGATAACACTGGCCACCATTTCAGAAGGGATTGCAAAGCCTAAGCCAAGCGAGCCGCCATCACGCGAATAGATCGCGGTATTAATGCCTACAACGCCGCCATCAAGGGCGACAAGTGCGCCCCCTGAATTACCCGGATTAATCGCAGCATCGGTTTGGATAAAGAAATTGAAATCATTAATATCGAGGGATGAGCGACCTTGAGCGGAAACAATGCCGCTTGTCACCGTTTGCCCAACACCAAAAGGATTGCCGATTGCCAGCACCAAATCGCCGACTTCGAGTGTTTCACTCGGCTTCAGGCTAACATAGGGAAGTGGCTGCTTAGCTTCAACTTTTAGCAGCGCAAGATCGGAAGCATCATCTTTGATAATGAGTTCTGCTTCGAATTCTCTGCCATCTGATAAACCCACAGTAATTTCATCAGCGCCTTTAATCACATGCGCATTTGTTACGATCATGCCTTGCTCATCAATGATGACGCCAGAGCCAAGAGCGCTCTCAACATGTTTACGCATACGCCCCCCGAACATATTCCTATTAAAGAATTGCGAGAAAAAAGGGTCTGCCGCAAACGGACTTAAAGCGCTAGTGGCTACGACTCGTTTCGTATAGATGTTTACAACCGCCGGCAGCGTTTGCTTTACGACCGGTGCAAATGAGAGCTGAATTTGCTGCTTATTTTGCGGTACGATTCGATCAGTTTCTTGCGCTGCAGCGTGGGAAACAGGCAAAATAAAACAGCAAAATGCTAGAACTGGTAAAAAAACTCTGCTAATCATGCTCTAAAATTTAGGTTACTCGCCTTAAAATCTCAAGAGATGAGAACAGATATATGAACAAATTATCCGGATTTTTAGAGCTGCACAAGCAAGGGCATAAGATTGTATGTCTAACGGCTTACACGACGCCTATGGCGCAGAGCTTAGCGCCCCATGTTGATTTATTACTGGTTGGCGATTCTATGGGCACAGCGATTTACGGCATGGACTCCACTCAAGGGGTCAGCATGGAGATGATGTGCGCACATGGCGCTGCGGTTATTCGCGGAGCCAGTGATGTGCCAGTGATTATCGATCTACCCTATGGTAGCTATGAAAGCGCCCCAGCGCTTGCTTTAAGCTCTGCACAGCGCATTATCGAAGAAACGGGGGCTGATGGTGTTAAGCTTGAAGGCGGCGTTGAGATGCAAGAGCATATCAAAGCAATTACCGATGCTGGGATCGCTGTTATGGGACATATTGGATTGCTGCCACAAAGCGCACCAAATGAAGGTGGCTATAAGATTAAAGGCAAGTCGGAAGAGCAAATAAGCCGTTTAATCGCCGATGCAAAGGCGGTAGAAGCAGCGGGTGCTTTTTCTGTTGTTATTGAAGGGACAATCGATAGCGCAGCCGAGCTAGCAAGCGCTGCTGTAAGCATTCCTACTATCGGCATTGGCGCATCAGGAGCTTGTTCTGGACAAATCTTGGTGAGTGAGGATCTCTTAGGCTTCACACATGGCCACCGCCCTAAATTCGCGCCAGATTATGGCGATGTTAAAGGCGTTATTGATAATGCCGCTAAGCGTTATGCTGAAGAAGTGCGCAGCGGTGCATTTCCTCGCGCAGAATATCTCTATAAGAAAAAGGCTTCATAAAGCATGATTATTTGCCGTACAAAAAATGCCCTAACGCATGCCCTTAAAGCACTTCGTAGCGAGAATAGCATTGGCTTTGTACCAACAATGGGTGCGCTTCATGAAGGGCATCTGGGCCTTGTGAAGCTTGCAAAACAGCATAGTGACTGCGTCGTGGTTAGCGTCTTTGTCAATCCTACTCAATTTGCGCCCCATGAGGATTTTGACAGCTATCCTCGTGACCTAGAGGGGGATGCTGCGAAATTAAAAAGCGCTGGCGCTTCTGTGGTTTATTTTCCTGAAGAAAGCGATATTTATCCTAACGGAAAGATGATCACCATTAAGGCCGGCGAAGCTGCGCAAGGGCTCGAAGCGGATTTTAGGCCGACGCATTTTGATGGTGTTACCACTGTTGTCCATACATTATTTTCTCAAGTTCAGCCTGACATCGCTGTTTTTGGCGAAAAAGACTTCCAGCAGCTCCAAGTGATTAAAGAAATGTGCGCGCGCGAAAATCTTGATGTTAAGATCATTGGCGCCCCTATAGCACGTGATAAATTTGGCCTCGCTCTATCCTCTCGAAATGCATATTTAAGCAGCGAAGAAATTGAAATTGCCCGTATGCTTAATCAGGTCGTATATAAAGCCGCTTTTGATCTCAAAAACGGTGTGAGTGAAGATATCGCTCTAAGCGAGGCTGAGGCCGCGCTCAAAACATGCGGGTTTGATAAAATCGACTATGTACGCCAATGGAACGGCCGTGTATTAGCTGCTGCTTATCTTGGAAAAACGCGCCTGATTGATAATGCTGAAATTGCTTAAATTCTCAATCAACTCCTAAGATTCAAAATAAAGTTCTCTAAAAAATATTTCTAATTTTATTTACTTTGTATTTACATTTATTATGGTAATATGAATTTATAGGGTGATGAATAACAAACATGGTTTTTTTAAATACATCATCCGCTGTAAGACCAGCGAATTTAGCAGGGAAATTTTAGGCCAATGCGTAATATAGAGAGCAACGCATTCGCCGGCCTCTTATATAGAGGAACATAGAGTTTACAGATAACCAGTTTTTAACATTTCTTATGTCATGCGCACTGGCCTGTATGATCGGTTTGGAAAAGTTTAACCCCATTTTATTTTCCAACGAGTGTCATACAGGCTTTTTTTTTGCCTTTTTCCTCGTTACTCTATTTTATTAAATAAACCCTGTTCAGAAGGCTCTATCTATATGTCAAAATATCTAATGCTTGCCAGTATTCTTGGATGTGCGCTCTTTGCACCCCTTTCCGCGCCTTATGCCGCAGATGAAGATAAAAAGACCAATAAAGTGATTGAAAGCCATGATGCTTTTGCTGAGAAACTTGATGAGCAGAATAAAGCACATTTTGAATTCATCTATAGCAATTACAATATCATCCAAGTCGTTAAAACTGTTCATAAAAGTGTAAGCACTGCTGCAGAAGCTTGTAGCGATAAAAACCCTGATATGGCTGATGAAATTGAAGCGCGCTACAGCGCATGGGATGAAGAAATCACAACTGTTTTAAAGGAAGCCGAAGGGCACCTCTATAACATGGTGATTGTTCAAGACTATGCCGATAAAGATGATTTTGAAGATTTATTTGAGGTCATCAGAGAGGTCCGCGCGAGCGAAAAGGATGTGATTAAAAAGGTTCCTGTCACTACTGAAGAAGGATGTCAGCACATGCTTGATAACCTTAGCAGTACACAAGAAAACCTAACGAAATTGCTTCGCGCAACTCTCATGAGCGTACCTGAAGCTATTCAGATGCAAGAAGATATCAAGAAGCGCAAAAGCGAAGAAGAATAAGTAAAAGCCAATTAAAACACGCTAAAGCTTTTATGAATTAGGATAGATCATGAAAATAGTACATGTCATGGCTGGTGCTGAGCATGGCGGCGCGGAAACAGCCTTTGTCGATATGTGTATCGCCATGCATGAGGCTGGTGAGGATGTTGTCGTTGTTACACGCAAGAATGCCCTTAGAGTTAAGCGCCTAAAAGACTCTGGCCTTCGTGTACATACCCTTCCCTTTGGGTCTAAACTTGATTTTGTAACACCGCTTGGCTTAAAGGCCATATTCAAACGCTTCAAACCAGACATCGTTCAATGCTGGATGAGCCGCGCCGCGCAAATGACACCACGCTGGCAAGCAGGCTTCAAGTGCCCTCAATACATCACGGTAGGCAGGCTAGGAAGCCCCTATAAACTTAAATATTTCAAAAATTTAGAGTATTTCGTTGCTCTTACACCTGATCTTGCAACGCACCTTATTGAGGGCGGCATTAAACAAGATCACATCACCCAGATTGGTAATTTCGCAGAAGTAGAGCCTGTTGAAACCCCACTACAACGCTCTGATTATAATACACCAGACAATGCGCCTTTGATCTTAGGTTTAGGCAGGCTGCATCCTGATAAAGCGTTTGATACGCTTATCAAGGTTGCCGATAAGCTTAAAGATATACATGTCTGGATTGCCGGTGAAGGCCCGCAACGTGCGGAGCTTGAAGCGCTTATATCTACCCTGAAGCTTAATGATCGCGTAAAGCTTTTAGGCTGGCGCAGCGATCGTGCAGCGCTTTTAAAGGCTGCTGATATATGCGCATTTATCTCTCGCAATGAGGGTTTTGGTACAGTTTTCGTACAAAGCTGGGCGCAGCAAACGCCGCTTGTTGTTTGCGATTCTGATGGGCCGCGCCAATTTGTTAGAGATGGCGAAGATGGGCTTATTGCGCCGATTGATGATGTTGAAGCCATAGCAGCGGCGATTAACAGCCTTATTCAAAATCCGCAATATGCAGAAACTCTCTGTGAAAATGGCTATCAGCGCTATTTAGATGAGTTCACCAAAGAACAAGTCGTGCGCCGCTATTTAGAGTTTTACAAATATATTCGCGACAAAGAAAATCTGAGCGCCCCTGTAAAATGACGTTAACCTTTTGTTAACTATTTGAAATCATTGAAAAAATTTGCTTTTCTGCCTTTATTGTGGCATAATGTGCTTAACTTGAGGGTATTGCTTATTTGTTAGCTATAAAAAGAACAATAAAAACAATCCCTTAATTTGAATTAAACGCAAAAATGCATATGCAAAATGCGAAAGATATAAGGGTCGTGAATGGCGGAAAAAACCGCAGATATTCAAAAAGAGATTGAAAGCCTGGCTGGCAAGCTGAACAGCCTTGGCTTTAATGTCGACCCGAAAGACCCAAAAGCTGTTGCTAAAGCCGGTGTTGAGCTGCTGCGTGATCTAAACCGTGTTTTTGGTAATGGGCAAGATATCGAACATTATAGCGATGAGGTTTTACTCGCTGCTCAAGCTGGCCTGAACGAGGATCTCAAAGCTGAAGATTTAGAAAACCTACAAGCTATTTTCAGGAAAGACTTAGATGCGCTAGTTAAGGACGTTAACGTTCTCCTTCAATCTACAGTTAAGAAAAAAATTCAAAGTATTTATGATGAGTATCCAGATGACATCAATAAAGCTACCATCGAGATTCTTAAATTAAAAGATAGCGCTGAAATTAATAGCTTTATCGCGCTATCTCAACAAAACGCCCCGTATTTATTAAACAATCTAGAGCAAGCAGTATCCATCCTTTCAAAACGCGACGAACTCTTTCAAGAGCTACAAGCTGTCGGCGGTGCAGAAGAATATAAAGATGTTACATTGGGCATGAGCGAAGCCGAGAAATTTGCTGAACGCATCAAGGCCGTTGAGGCAATAATTGGTATCAGTGCGCCTGATGGAGAATGGGGATTAGAAGAACAGCAAGCGCTTAAAGCTTTTACATTGAAGCTACAGCAAGATGAGTATTTTGGCCGCGGGCTTTCACTTGAAGACAAGAGAGCGCTTCCAGATCACATTCGACAAACTCAAATCTTTACCGATGAAAATGGTGAAGAGCACCCCTATTCAGATGAGCAAAATGGTATTTACACAGAAGGTTTTGCTATAACAGTTTTCAACCGCGCACTTATGATGCCGGATATTAAGCTCAAAGTCGAAGCACCCAAGGCAGAGGCAGAGCCAGAAGCAGAAGCACAGCAAGGCACACAACCAGAGCCTAAATCAAAGCTAGCGCCGCGCATGCGACGTGCACAAAACCTTAAACAGCAGCATAATCAAGCCGCGCAAACTGTTGAGCAAACAGAGGTACAAGCGTCTGATATCAAACATCAAAGTATGTCAGATCTTTTTGCAAGCAAAGAAGATGCTGTGGAATTTGCCCGTACATTACAAGCAATGCAGCGAAAAGGCTTCGAACTTAAAGAACCAATCGATCGCCTCAGCCTTGATGAAGCTAGCACTACGGTTGAGATGGGACTATCCCTTGTTGCCGATAGCATAAATGACGCTTTAGAAGGTGCTAAAGGTAACTTTATCGCACAATTTGTAGCGGCTGATCTTTTATCCCAGCGCATTCCTGATATTGATCCAAGCAAGATTGGCGGCCAGTTTGATATTAGCTCGCAAGCTTCATTACAGGCTTTTATGAGCATTCTTTCTCACCCACGTGTTTTAAATCTACCTGAAGAAAGTGGCCCTGATTGGTACTACACACCAGGCAAAGGTCAGATTATCCTCTCCAAGCTTAAAGACACTGAAAATCCACCGCAATTTTTAAGCATGCTTAGCGATGAGCAAAAAGTGAATTTCAATAAACTCATTGAAGGTGATAATTTAGAAAAGCTGATCACTGCACTTGATTACATGCATTCACGCGGACAATTGGTTGATTATGAGCTCTTGCTGGGTATGGATGTTGCGCCAATGACGCAAGACATTATAGGCGAGCAAATTGAACGTTTTGAAGCCGATGGCAATGACGCGGCGATTTCGCTCATGGATGGGCTTATCTATAAACTCGGCAAGCCATTTAACCTCAACACCATCATGGGTGAAGAGCATTTAAAAGACCCTATGGGCAATACTGATAATCCAGAAGCTAAAATTGCGCTTTTTTATAACAAAGCACGTGAACATTATCTCGCCAACAAAGATAAGCTCTCTGAATATGAAGATTTCAATGCTTACCTTCTGCCTATGCTCGACGCCATGGAAACACTACCTTTTGGCTTTAACGAACATAGACAGGATTGGAAATCACGCCTCACAGCCGCTATTCATAGCGCGCAAGGTGATGGAGAGGCGTTCGCGAAAGCCGTACAAGAAGCGCGTGAGCAAATTGCACCGGATCATGGCCCTGTGAGCTATGTGAATTCTATTGCTTACTCGCAAAGCCTCACCCCGATTGTTGATCCGCGTCTTAAAGAATTTGGAACACTTAGCTCAAATGGACAGAGCTATAATGTCAATGATATCATCAGACTTTACCGTGATGTGCATACAGTTCATGCTATGCCTGAAGATCGTAACCTCGGCCAAATCAGCCCTATTTATATGCATAGCTATGTGCCGTTTAAAGATGATGATGGCAATATCTTCATTGCGGCGACGGATCGCGAGTCCATGACTTTTACAGTGCAAGAGCTCTCACAAGCAGATCTTGACATTATGCGCCTATATCTAGCGCCTGATTTAATCCTTAAAGATGAGAATGCCAGCGCGGAAGCGAAAGAAGAGGCGCAAAAAGTCCTTGATCATTTAAGTAACGATGAACGCTATGATCGTTTACGCAAAGCCGTACCAGCTTTCGCCCTTGTGTGCCCGAAAAATGGCGGCAGCATGACATCTTCACCACGTGATTTTTACTACTTCATGACAGCTAAGGCTGATAACATCCCTAGCCTTTCAGCCAGTATTGCAGAATATAGCTCACGCGCTAAAGGCGTTTTAAAGCACGCCAAATCCCAGCCTGACGGGCATTACATGAATGCGCGCGATGCTAAAGCGTTAGTGAGCGAGTTTGCACGTCAAAACGGCTATGACTCTAATAAGGTAAAAGAAGAGCCACTACCTAAACCTGATTCACAAAACTTTAGCGCTCTGAATAACGCTACATTTTTCTTTATCGGCAATCCTCGCGCATTAACCGATAAAGAGCTAGCGCTTTACACACGTAATGCGAATAAAGATCTCTCCAGCATGGAAAATAATAAATATGACACAGTGCGCTTAGAAAATATTCGTATTGCCCCTAATCCGAATAATGAAAAAATGTGTGCTTATGTCACAAAACGTGATGCGAATGATCTCGCGCGTGTTTCTAAGTCGACTAAGTTGCATACAGTTCATATCGTACCTGAATCTGATCCTGCTTATCAGAAAATCATGGAGGAGCGCCGCACACCAACTCTTGATAACTTAAGCGGTCTTCGCAGCAAATTTAAAAACTCATATCTGAACCAGCCCCCTGAGCCAGCCATTCCGGAAGAGTCTAAAGAGGCTGCACCTTCCCCTGTCACAGAGCAGAATAATATTGTATAGTTTTTAGGTCTTTTTTATATTTTTCATGAAACAATGATCTATACGAGCCAGTATTCAAACAAAAATCCGCAAAGGAATTAGCAAGCAATGAGCGATGAAATCGTGCCCCCTCCGCAAGAGCTAGATGCACCTGAAAACAAGCCAGGCCTAACATCTTTAGAATTTGATGCGCTTCAAGATGCACTACATACGCTTTATATTCCGGGCAATCAAAGTGGCCGTATTCATTTCACACAAAGCTGGCCACAAATTGCTAATTACCTTTTTGATGCGCAGCTCATTCACTATGATACGCATGGCGCAACGGATAAAGCACATAGAGATCAGCTAGAGCTTGAAGCTATTCAACGTCTAGATGATTTACTTGTCAGTATAGAAGGTATCGTAGAAAAAAGCGCTAAATCCGGTGTGCTTCAGGTTGAATTTGTTCAGCCCCTTGTGAATAAACTCGGCCGTGATTTGGCTTTACTTGTTTATAATGAAGAGATCGTCAATCGTTTTGCGCCTGAAACAGTGCAAACCGCACCTGAAGAGGCTGCGCCAACTCAGACACATACTCCAGACAACGCGCCAGCCTCAGCACAAGATACACCTTCTGCCCCTATGGAGACACAAACCGCTGCCGAGTCCCCTGAAGAAGAGCAGGTCATAGAGCCTGTTCAAACACTTGAGCCAGAAGCGCCGCCCGCAATGGAGCCGCTCCCTACTGAGCCTTTACAAGAAGCCCCTATTGAAGCCCCAATTGAAGCAAGTCCCGTTGAGCCGCCACTTATTGAGCCAATAGATGAAGCCCCTGCACCAGCTCCTGAAGCTGTTCAGGCTGAGCCTATACAGCAAGAGCCTGCGCCTATAGAAGCAGAGCCGCAACAAGCAGACGTTGTACAAGATCAGATAGAGCCACAGCCAATCGCTGAGCCAGTGCAACAACCTCCGGCCGAAGAACCAACGCAAGCGCCAGAGGCTAAAATCTTTGCAAGCACAACAGTATCTCAGCAGAAAGAGCCACTTTCAGAGCTAAAAGCCCAGCTTATTGCCAAGAAAATCGAGCTTGAGAGTAAAGCGCAAAGCGAAGAGAATTAATCTTCGCTAGCCCCAACACAGTCTATCGTTAGTGTGAGAGTTATGTTACAACAAATAGGCAGTTTGGATTAACTTCATAAAAGCGCTTGAGCGCTCTATCTTTTATCACATGGGCAAGTTTGATTTTATTGAATGCAGCGTTAAAGCGTACCAATATATTTGGACGCAAAGGCATGCAATGATTTTGCCTACAATCATGGTGCTTTTTTCAAAGTTCACCTGCTTTAGCATTATTTTGAGTTTTGGTTTGGATGAGGACTTCTTAAAACAAGGGCTCATTTTACTACCCTCATTTTTTGTAGAAGGCTGGATCATCGCACAAGTCTTGGCAATGGTTCTAAATTATGAAGCCGATAAAGCCTATCATCGCCAAGCCCCGTCTTTACGCCCTGAGAATATAGCGGTTAAAGGTGCTATGGTTTTATATGTGCTAATTAAATTATTGAGCGTTGCCATCCTCTCTGCGCCGTTTCATATGATTGCCGATAAAAGCGCAGAGACACTCCCTACCCCAGATATAGCGCAAGAAGAGCTGAGCCTGATGAGTGAGCTTGGCGTTTATACAACCAGCTTTATGATTTTATGTTTTGCATGTTGGGCTTTTCGCTTTTTATGGCTCTATGTTCCTCTTGCTATGGGCTATAGCGTACGCGACTTTATCAAACGTACAAACTCGCTCACAAGCGCCAGCTATATCTTAGCGCTATGGATGATGTTTATGATCCCTATCGGCTTAGCGATGGTTTTATGTATGCAACTCATATTCGATGCTTTCTCAGCTAGCTCTGAACAAGAGCTCTCTATGCTCGGTAAGTTTGTGATGGCGTTTTTCCAAGGTTCATTTGATTATTTGATGGCGCTTGCCTCTAGCGTTGGAATGGCTTATGCAATAGCATCTATTTACAATAAAGAAGATAAAAAAGTCTCGCTTTGGTAAGCGCACTATAAGGCAGATAAGAGATGAAGATTTACGTTACAGATCAACAAGGTCAAGAACACGAGCTAGAAGGCGTTGCCGGCTGGCGCGTTATGGAGATCATCCGCGAGCATGGCTTGCCGATTAAGGCTGAATGCGGCGGCGCTTGTGCATGTGCGACATGCCATGTTTATGTCGATGAAGAGTGGCTAGATAAGCTCCCTGATATGCGCGATGATGAAGAAGAGATGCTCGATGAGGCCTTTGATTTGGAGGATAATTCTCGTCTATCCTGTCAGCTTATCATGGATGAAAGTTTGGATGGGTTGAAACTCACGCTCGCCCATTACGGGGATTAAGCGCTTCGATCTTTACAATGCCTTATGGAATCTCTATGGTGATACTAATAGTTGAAATTAGGGAGATATAAATATGTTAGTTTCTACATTTACAAACAGCGCAATTAACGAAGAGTTTTGGGACTCTCCAGCGAAACCTGAGAACGAAGGTATCAATGCGGGTGAAATTCAGAGAAATCCAGCACAGCATGGGCACGGAGATGGTATTAGTTCTGGTGTTGGCGTTTGGGACACACCGGCGCGCTAAGCGATCCAAGATACAAAAAATTCAAAAGGCCTCCTATTTCAGGGGCCTTTTTTATTGCCTTCACTCATACCGTAAGCACAAGAAAAGACCCCCGTTTTTACGGGGGGTGCTTTGAATTCTTATAGGGTTATTTAAGCGAGGGATTTTTTCCCGCTAGTTAGGCGAATAAGGCGAA
>NZAJ01000054.1 GCA_002687495.1 Micavibrio sp.
TCTTTATAATTTTGCTCTATATAATTGAGAAGTCCCGTCGATAAGACAGCATCTCCGATACGGCTAGATGTAATAAACAGAATTTTCATAGACGTTAATATGCCAGAAACCCCCTTCTACGTCAGCCTAAAAAACAGAGCGACCCTACATATTTCAGGCGAGGATGCGAAGAGCTTCCTACAAGACCTGATCACCAACGACATGAATAAAATCGAAAGCGATAAGCCGCTTTACGCCTGCCTTTTAAACCCTCAAGGCAAGTTTCTTTTCGACTTTTTCATCTACCAATCTGAGCAAGATGATAAGGCTTTTATTCTGGATTGCGAAGCTGGAGAGAATGCCGAGCGTATAAACGCGCTTTATAAAAAGCTCCTCATGTACCGCCTGCGAAAAGCTGTAGACATCACCATGCAAGAACATGCACAAATTTATGCTATTTTTGGCGCCCCCGAAATAGGTCTTGCAGATCCGCGTCACACAGAAATGGGCACGCGCAGCTTTGATAAACCAAACATATCAGAAGCCAATTTTGAAGAATGGGATCAACGCCGCATTAAACTTACTATCCCCGATGGCAGCCGCGACCTAATCGTTGATAAATCCACGATGGACGAAGCCCATATGGATCAACTCAATGCTATTGATTACAAAAAAGGCTGCTATGTCGGACAAGAGCTCACCGCTCGAATGCATTATCGCGGTCTTGGCAAAAAACACCTACAAAGCGTCAAGCTTTCTGAACTCCCCGAAGGCGCAATGCTGCGTTCATCCTGCGGCGATATAGGGCTAGCACTGGTGAAAAATAAGGCTTAAACCATCTGCGGGTAGAAAATGCTATAGAGTGCAAAGACAAGCAAAGCGACAATGAGTATGATCGCTAGGATCACATCCTTACGGCTAAAGAAGTGATACATATCAAACGTCTTTAAAGTTTCGCTATCCTGCTCAATTTCAGTATTTTTTGTTTCTTCGCTCATTGAATCATATTCCCTGTATTTTTTATGCATTATAGAGCGCGCTATCAAAAATTCAAAGCTTAAGGCTGGGCAAATGCCATTTCAGCTTAAAGGCTATTAATCGAATAATCAGCGCGGATATAAAGACTGAGAGTGTATAAATCTCCTCCGAAAAACCATAGCTATCCAGCCCATAAAGTGCCAGCGCAACCAGAATAGCAACCGAGCCATAAAAATCACTGCGAAAAACAGACGGCACATCATTCACCATCATATCGCGAATAATTCCCCCGCCCGTCGCCGTAATAAAGCTCAGCACAACAACACCAAAAATGCTCAATCCCGCATCAATACCGGCCAAAGCCCCAGTCAAACTAAAGGCCGCCAAGCCAATAGAATCGCTCAGAACAAAAAGCTTACGCGTCTCAACATCAATTTTTTTGAGTTTATAAAGAATAAGCCCGATCAGGAAAGCGAGCAAAACAATGATTAAACCTGTCAAATCCATAAGAGCGAGCGGCGTTTTACCGATGAAAACATCACGCACCATGCCGCCACCATTAGCCGTTAAAAAGGCCAGAATGAAAACACCCATAAGATCAAGTGACTTTCGCGCCCCGACTAAAAAGCCAGAAAGCGCGAAGGCAAAAGTTCCAATCCAAGAGGCAAGAATGAAGATCACTACGGCCTCCTAACGAACCTATAGATTTAAGCTGCTTTTTTCGCCTTAGCAGACTCAGCACCTTCTTTAATCGCTGCTTGTGCTGCTGCTAAACGTGCGATCGGCACACGGTAAGGAGAACATGAAACATATTGCAAACCAACTTTTTCACAGAAGTGAATAGACGCTGGGTCACCACCATGCTCACCACAAATACCAAGCTTGATATCACTACGTGTAGAACGGCCACCTTCAGCAGCAATCTTCACAAGTTTACCAACACCATTCGTATCAAGCGACTGGAATGGATCACGCTCATAAATGCCTTGATCAACATATTCAGGTAAGAAATTCGCGGCATCATCACGGCTCATGCCGAGTGTTGTCTGTGTCAGGTCATTTGTACCAAAGCTAAAGAAATCAGCAGATTGCGCAATCTCATCAGCCGTCAAAGCTGCACGCGGAAGCTCAATCATTGTACCAACGATAAACTCTAAACGCTCACCCTTCTCAGAGAAAACTTCTTCAGCAATTGCTTCTACGCGCTCACGTAAGATCTGCAATTCCTTTTCAGTACCCACCAATGGGATCATTATTTCAGGAACAACCGCCTCACCTGTTTTCTTTGTTGCCTCAAAAGCACCTTCAAAAATTGCACGCGCTTGCATCTCATAAATCTCAGGATATGTGATCCCCAAACGACAACCACGATGACCCAGCATCGGGTTAGATTCATGAAGTTCACCTAAACGGCGCTGAACATCATCAATCTCAATATCTGCAGCCTTCGCAAACCCTTCAACATCTGCTTCTTCATGCGGCAAGAACTCATGCAACGGCGGGGCAAGCAGACGCACAGTCACTGGCAAGCCGCTCATGATTGTAAAGAGTGACGCAAAGTCTTCACGTTGCGCCGGCAAGAGTTTAGCCAATGCACCGCGACGCTCCTGCTCGCTCTCTGCAAAAATCATCTCACGCACATTTTGGATACGTTCAGGATCGAAAAACATGTGCTCTGTACGACAAAGGCCAATACCTTCTGCACCGAAATCACGCGCAGTTTGTGAATCAAGCGCTGTCTCAGCATTTGCGCGCACTGCCATACGGCGACGCTCATCAGCCCAGCCCATTAAAGTACCGAAATCACCTGAAAGCTCTGGCTTAATTGTATCAACTTCACCAGCCATAACTTCACCAGTTGAACCGTCAATAGTCAGGATATCCCCTTCCTTAAATTCACGGTCACCACAACGGATCAATTTATTTTTTGCATCAATATGAAGCTCACCTGCACCAGCAACACAGCATTTACCCATACCGCGTGCCACAACAGCTGCGTGAGATGTCATCCCACCGCGAGACGTTAAAATACCAGCCGCAGCATGCATACCAGAAATATCTTCCGGTGAAGTTTCCTGACGACAAAGAAGAACCTTATCACCTTCATGCGCTTTTGCTTCCGCCACTTCAGACGTGAACACAACCATACCACTTGCAGCACCCGGAGATGCAGGCAAGCCTTTTGTAAGGATGTCTTTATCCGCATCTGGATCAAGCATTGGGTGTAGAAGCTGATCAAGGCTCTGCGGATCAATACGCATCAACGCCTCTTCCTTATCAATAAGACCTTCAGTCTCCATATCAACAGCAATCTTAAGCGCAGCCTTAGCTGTGCGCTTGCCGCTACGTGTTTGCAGCATAAACAAATTGCCTTTTTGCACTGTAAATTCAAGGTCTTGGATATCGCGATAATGCTTTTCAAGCTTCAAACGCACATCATCAAGCTGCTTAAACACTTCTGGCATGCTCTCTTCCATAGATGGAAGATCACTACCCTCTTTCTCACGGCCCTGAATAGTCAAGCTTTGCGGTGTGCGGATACCCGCAACAACGTCTTCACCTTGCGCATTAATCAGATACTCACCATAGAAGTAATTCTCGCCAGTCGATGGGTCACGTGTGAACGCCACGCCAGTCGCACAATCTTCACCCATATTCCCAAATACCATAGACTGCACATTCACAGCCGTACCCCAGTTACCTGGAATTTCATGGATTTTACGATATGTAATCGCACGTGGCACCATCCAGCTATCAAACACAGCAGAAATCGCGCCCCATAGCTGCTCTTTAGGATCTTCCGGAAACGGACGACCAAGCTCGCGCTCAACAAGCTCTTTATATTCCGCAACAATCTCTTTCCAACCATCAGCAGTGATTTGTGTATCTTGCTGAAGATCATTATCACGCTTAAATGTATCGATAACATCTTCAAAGTCATGGTGATCAACACCAAGAACAACATCACCATACATCTGAATAAAACGGCGATATGAATCCCACGCAAAGCGTGCATCACCTGACTGCTCTTCCAAACCTTTAACAGTCTCATCATTAAGACCAAGGTTCAAAACCGTATCCATCATCCCCGGCATAGAAACACGTGCACCAGAACGCACAGAAACAAGAAGCGGGTTCTTCGAATCACCGAACTTCATGCCCATAGAGCTTTCGACCTTTGCGAGCGCCGCTTCAACTTGCGCTTCCAGCTCAGCCGGATAGTTTTTGTCATTATCGTAATAGGCTGTACAAACCTCAGTCGTGATCGTAAATCCAGGAGGAACAGGAAGGCCTAAACCAGCCATTTCCGCAAGGTTACACCCCTTGCCGCCCAGAAGGTTACGCATACTCGCATCGCCTTCATTATCCTCTTTACCAAAGCTATAAACCCATTTTGTAGACATTTAATCTTTGCTCCAATTTTCATGCAAAACGTTTTGTAACCGTGGTTTAGCATATTTTGCAGCAGAGTCAAAAAAAAGAATATATATTCCTTGACAATCCACAGCCATTAGACATAAAAAAGCTCATGCAAGAGCAATTAGACCTATCTCATATAAATCACCTATGCTGGGATTATGACGGCGTTAAGTACAAATATGAAGAATTCAAAACAACTGAAATCTTCCAGATTTGCAACCATTCTGCCGCCTTAACAGCCACAAGCCTCGTACAAGATCTAAAATACGATGCCGCTTATAACCTCGCAGTGCAATCATACAGAAACCATAGTGACTGCATAAGCGCATTCATACCGCATTTTGAAAAAGCAGGCTTAAGCGCTATGGAAGCCAGAGAGTTAATGCATGACCAATATCACCAACAACTTTTTGAAATTATTTGCGAAGATCACCCGCATGTTATAGCCGCCTGCCCAATAGCCAACGCGCTTTATGCCTCTGTTCCTGATCACATCACGCACTCAATCCTATCGCATGGAAGCAAAGAACATTTCATCATACCGTTCCTAGAGAGTAACGGACGTATTGTGCATTTCAATCAAGATTATATCTTTGATTTAAAAGCCATAAATTATCAAAACAAGCATTTAGGCCCTGGCGCCATCAATCTGGTTATGAATAAAGTAGGCGCGCACCCACACGAAACAGCCTTTATTGAGGATAGCGTCAAGAACCTTCAGGTCGCCAAGCTCTACTTCCCTGAAATAACAACGATCCTCATCAATGATAATACAGACCAAAAAATTGCAGGCGTAGATGTCATCGTGTCCTCATACCAAGATGTACTCAAAGCCCTACCACAACACCAACCGGCTTTAGACCTCTCACGCTATACCAAGCCATACCCACTGCAAGCTTACATCTAGAACTTGACATTATCCATAAACCCTGCAACTAAATACATAATCAAAAATATAAAATAAACAGGGAAGACCGTAAAATGAGTGATACAAGACTCTTACGGGTGAATTATGATTTACAAATAGCCAAAGAGCTATTTAACGCAGTGACATCACCCAAAGACATAAAATTAGACTGCGATGAATATCAAAAGCTAATCTACCCAAATGATGCCCTGCGCAAAGCACCGCTTAAAGACACACTTCGCTACGTTAGTGCCGAACGCGTTACAATTCTGCAAGCGACAATTTTACTACAATTCTCTCTCGCTGCACTTGGTAAAGCCCGCGTCGAGCACATGGCCGCTAACAAAGAAATGCTCATCCAAGCTATCCCCGCACCAGAAATAGAAAAAGCCATCAACACAGATATAGCACAACAATCGCATGATATGGCCATCATGACCACAATGAGCGAGAGCGCATTAAAATTCGCGGAGAAATTCGCAGGTGGAAGTGATGCCGTCCTCGATAAATATCGCGATATCGTTTTTGACATGCTGGAGCTTTACCACTATGAAAACGCGCATTTCAATGTTTCACGCTATACAAACATGGAAGCGATTAGCCGCGCACAAGAAAACTTCAAACTCGAAGATCGAAATCGCGACCATATGAAAACTGACAAGCCCGTACAAACCTTTATTAAAGATAGTCAGGAAGTCTTAGATATGAATATTCAGCTCGCACAAATGACGGAAAGACGCTTTGAGAACGGTGTGCGCGCTTTGTATTTCTGGCGCCAACAGCTCGGACATGCACCACAGCAAGTTGATGATGAAACATTACAACACTTTAAAGTGCTTATTCCTCAGCATGATTTTGTATGGGAAGCCGGTACGCAAACGCTATATGAAGAGCGTGTACAAGCACTATCCAAGCGCGCCACCCTAATAGAAAAGCACATTGGCCTTATAACCCCATATGCAGAGCCTTAATAATCAAAGCGTTTTCACCATCATCAAGCTAAGATCATCATCAATCCTGCGCAGATCGCCTTTATTGACCGTTCTGCGTTCATAGGTCACGCCATTACCATCCGGCACATAGCCCAAGCCAACATATAAGCGCTGCGCACGCCCATAAGAAGCATCAAGCCCGACGCCAATACCGATATGCTCTGCCCCTTCTTCTTTAGCCTGTGCCTCACACAAAGCAATAAGCTCACGCGCAATCCCTTGCCTGCGCATCTCTGGATGAATAATAATATCTTGTATCTCAGGAATACCGAGCTTTAGAAAAAAAGCGTAAAGTGGCTTACGGTTATAGATACAATAACCTACAATCTGATCCTCATACCACGCGATCCAGATATCGCGACGATCTTCTAATTGCGATTCATACTGACGCATAAAGTAATCTCGTCCCGGAACATGGTGCGCGATATTATCTGCAAAGAGCATAAGAGCATCGACACAACGATCAGTACACCGCCGAATTTCAATGCCTTTCAATTTCATTTGCAATTTATTCATCAGCTCTTTTACACTTCGCACATGTTTATGCGATTCCTTATTTTAGCTACATTTTCTATTTTACCACTAAATGCCCACGCACAGCAGAAAGAATTTACTGGCGGCATAAAATCAATGACACTTTATGTTGAGCCAGAGCCTGAAACAAACGCGCAGAGCGCCGAAGAAAACGCTGTTAAACAGCCCCTTTCAAAAGTAATTCCTCTCACCACGCAAGGTAATATGAACGCCGCACATCTGAGTGAAAATCACGTCCTCGCCCCAACACGCCCAGACATACGCATGCGCGCAGCCAACGAAGCATCTGCGCAGGAGAAAAAAGAGTTAGAGCAAAAGCAAAGCGCGCAAAAAATATGGAACAAATATAAGGAGCTTGCTACTGGCACAGCCCCTCAACAAGCCGAAACTCAAAAGCAAGCCTCTGCACAGATAGCCACGCCCTCAGAACCGCAAGTCAGCCAGCCCCAAAAACCTCAAGCTTTAAGCGCGCAAGAACAAGCTCACAAAGATGAGGAAGAGGCTCAACAACAAGCAGCAGGCTTACAAATGCTACTCCAGCAATATCAACGAAACAAAACCCAGCAGCGCCAAATGCGAAGCTTAAGCTTTGACCCTCAGTTCAAAACACAAAGCCAAGAGTAACTTTTCTCTTGCTCTAACCCGCGCGCTGAATTAAGCAAAAGCTATGAACAACACTGCAAGAGATACAAAAGTGTCACAACAGACAAATACACACCCCTTAGAAGAGCTTTCCAAGATCCTTGATGCTGATATGAAAGCCGTTAATGCCATGATAATCGCGCGCATGGACAGCCCCGTTAAGCTGATCCCGCAGCTCGCAACCTATCTTATCGCAGCGGGTGGAAAACGTGTGCGCCCGCTCCTCACACTCGCAGCAACATCAATGTATGAAGGTGAAATGCAGCGCGCTCACCGGCTTGCAACTGCCGTTGAATTCATCCACTCAGCCACACTTCTTCATGACGATGTTGTCGATGAAAGTGAAGAGCGCCGTGGCCAAGAAGCTGCAAACCTCGTTTTTGGCAACCAAGCCAGCGTTTTAGTTGGCGATTTCCTCTTCTCACGCGCATTCCAGCTAATGACAGAAGACGGCAATCTCGAAATCTTGCGTATTCTCTCAACAGCGTCCGCAGTCATTGCTCAAGGCGAAGTATTACAGCTCTCAACCGCCGGCAATATTAACACCACAATGGATGATTACATCGAAGTCATCAAAGCAAAAACAGCCGCCCTTTTCGCAGCAGCCTGTGAAGTTGGCCCTGTTATCGCCAGCAGTGATGAAACAGCCGCTAAAGCTATGGCTAATTACGGCCTATATCTCGGCATCGCTTTCCAAATTGCCGATGATATCCTCGATTATATGGCAGATAGAGAAAAACTCGGCAAAACCGTAGGGGATGATTTCCGCGAAAGTAAAATGACAGCGCCAGTTCTCCTCGCTCTAGCAAAAGCCGATGATAAAGAGCGCGCATTTTGGGAGCGTGTTATCACTAAAAAAGAGCAAAATGACGGCGACTTAGAACAAGCACAAGCCATCTTTGAAAAACATGGCACATATGACGAGACCCTTAAGCTCGCCCATCATTATGGCGATCTCGCCATCAAAGCACTCGATGACGCACCTGACGGCCCATTAAAGACTCAAATGATCGCTCTCGTGCAATATAGCATCAACAGAGAGTCATAAAGAAGTAAAGACGCGCCCCTTCAACAGCACAAAAGCTAACATCCGGCTCTTGCCAAGCCCCATATAGCGCCCTAATATCTGTATCATGACAAATAGTTGCTGCCCATCGAAACAACCTAAAAAGAGCCCCTGCTCTACTCAAAGCGGCTGCTCATCAAGCAAAAAAGGCTTTGACCTTATCCTGCATGGATCAGCTAGTATTATCATTGCCACCCTTATTATTTCAGGCCTCGGCATAGATCTACCATATATCGACACACTCGCTTCAAAGCTAATAGAGCTCTTTAAAACCATGTGGTGGGGTGTCGCGCTTGGTATTATTACTGCAGGCCTTATGAACGAAATCCCTAAAGAATATTTCACCCACATCATGGGACGCGGCACAAGCGGCAAAGACATCTTCAAAGCCGCTCTGGCCGGAGTTCTCTTAGATATATGCAATCACGGCATTTTATTAATGGCTGGCAAACTCTATGAGCGCGGATTATCGGCTGCGCAAGTAATGACCTTTCTTATCGCAAGCCCTTGGAACTCCCTCACCCTTACCTTCATCCTCATTTCATTGATTGGCTGGTACTGGACACTTATATTCACCCTTGCTTCAATGCTTATCGCCTTCATTTCAGGTCTGGTTTATCTATATTTAACCAAGAAAGACTTACTGCCACACAATCCACACACCGTTGATGTGCCACAAGACTTCAACATTAAAGCCGACATGAAAGCGCGCTTAAGCGGCTGGCGCCCTTCTTTAAGCTGGACAAAAAAGATCGCTCATGACGGCTGGCACGAAGGCCAAATGATTATTCGCTGGATTTTATTCGGCACATTACTCGCAGCAGCTTTAAGCACTTTCACACCAGAACATATGTTCGAAAGCTATCTAGGCCCTACAATCCTCGGCCTCTTTGTAACATTGATTATCGCCACTATTATTGAAGTCTGCTCAGAGGGCTCAGCGCCTATCGCTGCCGAAATCATGCATAATGGCGGCGCCGCAGGGAATGGCTTCACCTTCCTCATGGCTGGCGTCTCGACAGATTATACAGAAATCATGGTGGTAAGAGAATTCACAAAAAGCTGGCGCATAGCGCTTTCACTGCCGCTTATCACGGTGCCGCAAATCATCATAATCGCCATCATAATGAATATAGCGTAACTTATTTACAAGGATACATCTCGCGCAAAGCCAAAGAAACATTTGGCGAGGCGATATATGGCCCTTGCGCCTCTCTATTTTTAATCAGGTAATTCATCAAACGAAGCTGTAGCAAATTAAGCCCGACATCTTCTGGGACACAGAAATCAATCCCAGGCGGCTCTACATCTAGAGATTTAAGCAGTGCATGATAATCCAATATGCCGGAAATATAAGCCTGACAGGCAATCTTACCGCCCTTGACAAGTTCTTGCCCTTCCTTATTCACAGCGCACATCTGCAAAAGATAATCACCCGAATAACGTGCAGCCCTTCCTTCTTTAGCGCTCCCACAAAGAATAACAAAGACAAGAGCAAAGAAAGAGAATAAGCGCATCACAAGACGTTTATTTCTTGAGCTGCTGCAAGATTGCGAATGGAGAATCTTCAGGGTTCTTCTTCGCTTCAGCAGAAATCACGCGAGGTCCGCGATCCTTAGCTTTACCCTTATCACCCTTCTTGCCCTTAGGCTTAGATTTGCCCTTATTGCCATCAAATTTCTTCTTCTCAAAATGAGGCTTTTTACCGCCAGAAGAACGTTGAAACGCTTTACCTTTTTTAAGACGGAATGTCGCAAGCTCAGGCTTAACATTTTCTTTTGGCTTCGCTGAAGCCTCATCTGCACCGACCTCAGCCTTAACTTCAGACGTGCCTTCTGCTTGCGCCGCTTGCGCATCATCAGCCTCTGACTTCACATCTTCCACAGGTGCTTCTACAGCGCCCTGCCCCTCAGACGTTTCAGCCGCCTCATCAGCTGGGTCATAGACTTTCTTATGACCCATCGCTTCCAAAACAGCATATAGCCCATCAATAGAGCTACCAAGCCATTCAGCCATTTTATGCTGTGCTTTAAACTGCCCCTTATCCGCCGCATCATAAACAGCACTAATAACGCGATCCAACATATCAATACGAATTGCACGCCCACCAAAAACAGGGTAGCCAATCGCCTGATAATAGCCCTTATCGATTGCATCTTCTTCAACCGTAAAAGACACAATCCCATCTTTAGGAAGCTCAACAGGAAGCGGTTTATCATTATAAAGAGCCCATAAGATCGCACGTAATCTAACAGCTGCAGGCTTATTAAGCGCAGGAATAAACACCAAAATAGGTCCTAAACGAATACGGCGCGCACGCACTGCACTGCGCATTTCTGTATCCAATGTAGAAATCACATCTTCCAGCTCTTCACGCGGCAAAATGCCCATAGAGCCATAAACGCGTTCAATGATAGTCTTTACAGGCGCAGCGTCGGTTTCTTTTTCTTCTTCAAGATTAACGAGAAGTTCCAAAACTGTTTTCAAATGCGCTTTTAACCATGTGTTTAAACGCTCTAAAACTTGCTCTTTTTCAAGCCCATCAAAAGCACTCGCCCCATCGATAATTTCGATTGCAGGTTTAAGCGGCGCATCCCCTTTAACAAGTTTAGCCACCACTTCACCTGGAAGTGGGTTACTCGCTTGTTTTTGATACAATACATGTCCATCGTCACCTATTGTAAATTGCGTATCAATTGCCTGTAATAAACTCACTGTGAGTATATCTCCTTAAACCTTTTGAATTTGAAAATCAGCCAGACTATAATCCATAGATGTAATCAATGTCCACGCAAAAGCAACGGATTTTCACGTTTTTAGCACAAAGGCCCCTTAAATATGCGCATATTCACAAAATTCACCTTAACAATCGCTGTTTTTCTATCCTTCAGCACACTTTCATATGCAAGTGAGTATGATATTAACGAACAAGGCGCTGCGCATTTAAAGGCCTTATTTCAAAAGCAGATCGACAAAACCATTCAAGCGCACGCAAATCAAGCTGAAAGCTCTATCGAATATGAAGGTGAAGTTCTCGTAGAAGAAGCTGAAAGCTACTACGCCGTCACACTTCCAGCATTAACTCTGCATTTCGACAACACAGATGAAGAGAACCCAACAGCAACACCAGAAAAAATCACGCTCAAAATGGGCATCACGAGCATCAATGCACGCCCAGGCGACAGTGACAAAGAGTGGAGACTAGCCTTTGCCACCCCTAGCCAGTGGATTGGACTAGATAAGACGGGAGCTCAAAAGTTCCTAGTGAATATCGGCAACCAAAACGCTACAGGTATCTGGCATGAAGGCTTTGAAAACTTCATTAAGCTCAATGCACTTTATAAGGACATCTCTATTGATGCCGACGGACACCCTGCGATCATTACGATTGAAAACATAGACATCACATCAAACATTCAAAATGAGCCAAGCAACGCTGACCTTTGGAGCGGCCCTTCTCAAGCTTCACTAAAAGGCTTTAAAATCAGCTCACCAGATTCCAATGCCTCATTTAAACTCGGTGAAATGTCTGTAAGCACCTCAGCCGATCAACTCTCCCTAAGTGCTTTAAAAGAATTCGAAGAAGTGGCAACACGCGCGAGCAACGGTGAAGCGGTAGCGCCGCAGGCAATCGCATCTACCGTACTTAAACTCACCAACAGCTTCGGCATGAGCTTTGCCTTAAAAAACATGGAAATACAGCGTGACGGCGATGATGAAATCGCGCAAGTCCTAGACATGAACCTAGCCCCAAAAGCGGCCAATGATCTTCAATCCATAAATCTAAAAGGCATGGATATGAGCCTAAACGTAGAAGGCTTACAAGAAGATAGCTCCAACATCGAGATCAGCCTTGGCTATGATAATGCACAAACATATCCAACATTAAACAACCATTCTCAGCTAAGCCCTCACAGCGCAAACATCTCAATTAACAACAACAAAATCCCCGTTAAAAAAATATGGGCATCTCTTGAGAGTGAACTCGCAGCGAATGGCGCAATCAACCCTGTCATGTTAATGATGAAGCTGCCAGCCTTACTAACCATGGCACAAAGCCAAATTGACTTGGAACTACATTCAAAGGCTGATCTATATGCGATTGATCTAGTTGGTAACGTAAAAGCTGATATCGAATCGGTTACTGGAGCGACAGGCAAAATCACGACAACAATAACTGGCCTTATTGACACGTTAAGCTATGTACAAGCCGCTGCAAACGATCCGCAGGAAGAGCAAGCTGAAGAGTTCAAACAATTTGCCACATCACTTGAAACACTGCTCTCAGTAGCAGAAGAGCAAGGTGACAAGCACATTTTCACACTCATTGGAGACGCAAGCGGCAATATAACGCTAAACGGACAGCCTGCTATGCCGCTTCTTCAAAGCATTAAAATTCCTCAAGGCATTTTAAAATAGAGCACTTAACAAGCCTGCAAAGATTACTTAAGCACGTAAGGCACAAGCGCATTTAAACGCATAAGGCCTTGCGTGCTTAAAGTCAGCCTCTTGGCTTCTTCATCAAGAACAGCCATCCCCTCACTGCTCAGAGCCTTAATCTTATCAAGATCAAGAAAACTCCCCCACTCAGCGCCCAAAACAGCTTCCAAACGGGATAAGCTTAAACCTTCTGAAACCCTAAGCCCCATCATCAAACATTCAAGTGCAGCATCTTCCTTTGCCAGCCTTTCAAATGGGTGTGCACCAGCCTTTTCATCATCTCCAACACCCTCCATGGCCTCCACACGATCAAGCCAAATAGATGGTGCATGATGCTCCCTAACCGCGTACTTATAACCATCACCAAGCGTTAAGCGCCCATGCGCACCTGGCCCGATACCAATATAATCACCATAACGCCAGTAAATAAGATTATGCTCAGACTCCATCCCCGAAACGCAGTGGTTCGAAACCTCATAAGCGGGCATCCCCGCCTCAGACATCACTTCTTGAGTAAATTCATAAAAATCAGCCGCAAGCTCCTCCTTTGGCATAGAAAAACGCTTTTGCTTATAATCGAAGTAAAACGGTGTGTTTCGCTCAATAGTGAGCTGATACAAAGACATATGCCCGCCCGAAAGCTCCAACGCTTCACCAAGCTCCTCACGCCACTGCTCTATAGTTTGATGAGGCCGCGCATAGATAAGATCAAAGCTATATCGCTCAAAAACATCTCGAGCAATCTTGATCGCATCATGCGCTTGCGATGCACTATGCGTGCGCCCTAAGAACTTCAAATCCTCATCATAAAAAGATTGAACCCCCATCGAAACACGATTAACACCGCTCAAACGAAATGCTTCAAACTTAGCACCTTCAATGGAGGTCGGGTTAGCCTCAAGCGTAACCTCCATATCATTCACACACGGCCATAATGAACGCACCACATCAATGACTTTCTCAACAGTTTCAGGCGCCATTAAGGAGGGCGTCCCGCCCCCAAAAAAGATAGAGCGCACAATACGCCCCCGCGTCAAACGCTCATAATATTTCAAAGATTTAATATAAGCATCAGCCCAGCGCGCATGATCTATTTCATTGGCTATATGGACATTAAAGTCGCAATAAGGACATTTAGACAAGCAAAAAGGCCAGTGGAAATATATACCAATCTGGCCTTGATTTTGCATTCTTTATACTTTCGCAAAAGCGATTAGATTATGGTCTAATGCGGAACGTCGCACCTTCAAGCTCTGCAGGCTCAACAAGGTTATTTGTTAGACCAATTGTATTCTGCATTGATTCAAACAACATAGGCAGAGCGAAAAGCGCACCACCAGCAGCCAAACGGATTGCTCCATCTTTAAGCTGTGTTTGTGAAGGGTTTTCAACATGATCCTTAATTTTAAGAACCCCTAAAACACCCATAAGCAAGCCAATCATGTAAGCAAAGGCAGACAACAAGCCTGGAAGCTCTTCAACTGAGTCAGCAATATTCTCAGCGATAACACTAAAATCATTGTCACCAACCTGCGCATGCGCTTGAGAAGTTCCACTCAGAAGCACACCCATCACAGTACCTTGAGCAACGATCATTTTTTTATTTATAATTTTTAACATTTTTATGACTCCAATATCTCATACCGTATTTAACGATGGGCTTTATATACATCTCATCGCATGAAAAGTCAATTTTTCCGCACAAGCTATTGATCTTAAACAAAATTCAAATTATGTAAACATTAGCATCTAAGCCACCAGAGCCTTAAAGCACCCTGCAATCATCGCCTCAAACGCCTTACCTCTATGTGATATGGCCTGTTTTTCCTGCGAATCGATCTCTGCAAAACTTTGCTCATATCCATCAGGAACAAAAATCGGATCATAACCAAAACCCTTATCACCACGCGGCGGAAAACAAAGCTGACCATGAACGCGCCCTTCAAAGCTCTCCACATGCCCATCAGGCCAAGCAAGTGAAAGAACACACACAAAAGAAGCCTTAGCTCCTTGTGCCTCTACTCCTTTATCAACAAGAGCTTGACGCACGCGCTCCATCGCATAATTGAAATCACGCTCACCGTGCTCATTCTCAGCCCAGCGCGCAGAATAAATCCCCGGCGCACCATCTAAAGCTTCAACACAGAAACCACTATCATCCGCCAAGGCCGCTTTGCCTGTATATTGCGCAGCAGATAAAGCCTTTAAGGCTGCATTTCCGACAAAGCTATCTTCCGTCTCTTCTGGCTCAGGAAAATCAAGATCATTCGCGGTGTAAAACCGAGAGATAAACGGCCCTAAAAGCGCCGCGATCTCCTTAGCTTTCCCCGCATTATGCGTAGCGACGACCAGCTCTTTCTCTTCGAATAAACGGTGCATAAACCTTAAAGTCCCAGCGCCTGCTTTTGAATAGCTGTTAACTCTGAACAGCCCTTCTTAGCAAATTCCAAAAGCTTTAAAAATTCAGCTTCACTAAAAGGCTCATTTTCAGCAGTCCCTTGAATCTCGCAAATCCCGCCTTTACCTGTAATCACGAAATTAGCATCCGTATCAGCAGATGAATCCTCATCATAATCAAGATCAAGCACAGCATCGCCTTCATAAATACCGCAAGAAATAGCTGAAACCATATCTGTTACAGGCACTTCCTTGAGCAAACCAACATTAACCAGATGTTGCATCGCTAAATGCATAGCAACAAAACCGCCAGTAATTGAGGCTGTGCGTGTACCGCCATCAGCTTGAATAACATCACAATCTATTCTGATTTGACGCTCACCGAGCTTCTCCATATCAACAACCGCACGCAAAGCACGACCAATCAAACGCTGTATCTCTTGAGTACGACCAGATTGCTTACCACGCGCCGCCTCACGGTCCATTCGTGAACCAGTTGAGCGCGGTAACATCCCATATTCCGCAGTCACCCATCCCGCACCAGTGCCCTTCATCCAGCCTGGCACCTTCTCTTCAGCACTCGCCATACACAACACATGTGTATCGCCAAACTTTATTAAACATGAGCCCTCAGCGTGTTTAGAGACATTCGTAATAATCTCCACATCTCGCATTTGCTCTAGCTTACGTCCTGAAGGTCTGCTGCTCATTTCTAATATCCTTATTTAGTCTTCATAAATTAAATTGCCCTCTACAACTACTCAACTCAACCTCTACAAACAAGCCCCAAAAGTAGATAAAAGCAATGAATTCAATAAAGATCGTGGATGAACTCACAGGAGCCCCTCTTTAGAGTTGCGAAGCCCCCACCACACCTTGTAAAGCTTATAACTGGGTTCAATAACGAAAATGCTGATAGAACATGTCTAAATATCTCAAAAAAACACTTCTAACCGCTCTTCTTGTCTCAGGCATCTCATTGCATGCCCTTCCTAGTTTTGCAGACAAAGACTTTATCGCCCAACATGATCCCCACTATATCCCCGATTTCGTTGATAATTACGACGGCCTGAGCGGAACAGTCCGCACAACCTCTGGCATTGTCCCTGCAGTTGCTTATCGCCCGGTCTTCATTCGTGAAGAAAACTCATCTGGCAAAAAAGAATTCACAATCCGTCTCGAAGCCCCTGGCAGCATTGCAGGGTGCTTAAATGTGCGCCCTACCCGCTTAAAAACAGATAAGCGAGGCCGCGCCTATGTAATAGAGATAGACCCGGCGGAAGTAAAAATAGATGATTCACCGCGCTATAATCAGCACCCTTGTAAAATGTCTACAAACGCCGCATACGCTGATGTGACCATCACAAGCAACGAACTCCAAGAATTTAACGCCAATAAAATTGACATCAATATCCGTGAGATGGGCACATTGCTAAGTTATGAGATTGCAGCGCTTGACGATGAAAAGGTTTTCCTTGTAGCCCCACCTAACGCCCTTGCACGTTTAGGCATGGAATATACAGATAACAATAACAAGATTGTGCACTGGTTTTATCCTAAAAACACAGTCATCCTGTTCAATAATTCTATCGACATGAATGAAGGCAACCAAAAGAAAGTCATAGAATTCGCACGTGCACGAGGCCTCTTACCATTAACAGACTTCCTTCCTCAATTCCGCACATCTGAAGCAAACAAAGACAAACTCTATTTTGTCGATGTAGATGGTGCTTATGCTCACCAGCTTGACGAAGCAGATGAAATCACTAAGTTAGGTAATATAGAGCTAACTGAACTGAACAATAATGCCGAAGGCTTGAGTAAAGTAGAGGTTAAACGACCTATTTTCATCAAAACGCCTGGCATAACTGAGTAATTGTCGTTAAATAGCTCGCATAATAAAATCTGAATAATAACGAGAGAACCTAATGAACAAGAATTCTGAGCAACCCCAAGCAGAACATCAAGAAACCTTAGCTGAGCGTTCTGCCCGCCTTGAAGCAGAAGCAGCGGCAATGAATGACGCGATCAAATCAGACGATCCACTAGCCCCTACCGCTATCGAAGAGGAAGACGATCTTCATGAAGCAGCCATCGGCAGCGATGACGGTGAGGATGCTATATCTTCAGAGCAAAGCAAAGCCATCATTACCGCGCTACAAAATGAAATTGATACCTTAAAGGATCAAGCTGTCCGCGCAATGGCAGAAGCAGAGAACACACGTAGACGCGCGCAAAAAGACCGCGAAGATGCTTCTAAATTCGCAATCTCGAGCTTTGCCAAAGACCTACTCGATATTTCAGACAATCTACGCCGTGCGCTAGAAGCCGTTCCATCAGATATGCTTGATACAGAGCCACGCCTTAAGAACTTTGTTGAAGGTGTTGAAGCCACAGAACGCGTTCTGCTGCGCAGCTTTGAAAAGCATGGTATTGTTAAAATTAATCCGCTAGATGAGCCTTTTAATCCAAACTTCCATGAAGTGATGTTTGAAGCGCCCGTTCCAGGCAAACCTGCAGGCGTTGTTATGCAAGTTATGGAGCCTGGCTACACACTTCACGAACGCCTACTTCGTCCGGCCCGTGTGGGGGTCACAAAAGATGACGGCTCAGCCCCACAACAAGGCTCAGAGTCACATCCCGGCGATAACATTGACACCAGCGCTTAAAGAATTTTTTGTCGAAAATTTTCACTAGGCTCTGGATTCTATCGCTAGCGATGCTATATATATAACTAACGCGGTGCCTAATATTGGGCCGCGAATATTAAAAAAACTTAGTCAAAGCATTTTGACTTTTATACAAGGCGCGAAACGCGAATAGGCCAAATTGGCCATGAGCGATGAAGCAACGTCGTAAAAAAGCAAAAGGCAAAGACTAAAAAATCTTGCTTAATATAAGGAGATAAAAGCATGTCTAAAATCATCGGTATCGACCTCGGTACAACAAACTCTTGTGTAGCAGTAATGGACGGCAAAGAAGCCCGTATCCTTGAAAATGCTGAAGGTGCAAGAACAACCCCTTCAATGATTGCTTTCACTAAAGATGGCGAACGTCTTGTTGGTCAGCCAGCAAAGCGCCAAGCAGTCACAAACCCTGCAAACACACTTTACGCTGTAAAACGTTTGATCGGTCGTCCTTTCAAAGACGCGCAAGTACAAGATATGGCAAGCAAAGCCCCATTCCACATTGTTGAAAGTGACAATGGTGATGCATGGGTGGAAATTGATGGCGAAAAGAAATCACCTGCAGAAATTTCAGCAATGATCCTACAAAAAATGAAGGAAACAGCGGAAAACTTCCTAGGTGAAAAAGTAACAAAAGCTGTTATCACAGTACCTGCATACTTCAACGATGCACAGCGCCAAGCAACAAAAGATGCTGGTAAAATCGCTGGCCTAGAAGTTGAGCGTATCATTAACGAACCAACAGCAGCAGCGCTTGCTTATGGTCTGGATAAAAAATCATCCGGTACAATCGTCGTATACGACCTTGGTGGTGGTACATTTGACGTGTCTGTTCTAGAGATCGGCGATGGCGTTTTCGAAGTGAAATCAACAAATGGTGATACCTTCCTTGGTGGTGAAGACTTCGACCTTCGTATCATCGACTATCTAGCAGATGAGTTTAAGAAATCTGATGGTATCGATCTTCGTGAAGACAAACTCGCCCTTCAGCGTCTAAAAGAAGCTGCAGAAAAAGCAAAGATCGAGCTATCATCAAGCTCATCAACAGAAGTGAACCTTCCTTTCGTAACTGCAGATGCGTCAGGCCCTAAACACCTTCAAATCAACCTTTCACGCTCTAAGCTTGAAAGCCTTGTAGAAGACCTCATCAAGCGCTCACTCGACCCAGTGAAAAAAGCCCTTAAAGATGCAGGCCTCAAGCCATCTGAGATTGATGATGTGATCATGGTTGGTGGTATGACACGTATGCCAAAAGTGATCGAGACTGTTAAAGACTATTTCGGTAAAGAGCCTCACAAAGGCGTAAACCCTGATGAAGTTGTGGCAGACGGTGCAGCGATCCAAGGTGGTGTTTTACAAGGTGACGTGAAAGACGTTCTTCTTCTTGATGTTACACCACTCTCACTTGGTATCGAGACTTTGGGCGGCGTATTCACAAGGCTCATCGAGCGTAATACAACAATTCCAACGAAGAAAAGCCAAGTCTTCTCAACAGCTGAGGACAACCAAAACGCTGTGACAATTCGCGTCTTCCAAGGTGAGCGTGAAATGGCTGCTGATAACAAGCTTCTCGGTCAATTCGATCTAGTTGGTATCCCACCAGCACAACGTGGCATGCCACAAATCGAAGTGACTTTTGACATTGATGCGAACGGTATCGTTCAAGTCTCTGCAAAAGACAAAGCGACGAACAAAGAGCAGCAAATCCGTATCCAAGCCTCTGGTGGTCTCTCGGAAGAAGATATCGACCAGATGGTAAAAGACGCTGAAACAAATGCTGAAGGTGACAAGAAAAAGCGTGAAGCTGTTGAAGCGAAGAACCATGCTGAAAGCCTGATCCATGCCACTGAGAAATCTATGGAAGAATTTGGCGGTGATGTCCCTGCTGAAGAAAAATCAGCGATTGAATCAGCCATAGCAGATCTTAAAGATGCAATGGACAGCAACGAGCCAGATGACATCAAAGCGAAAACTGATGCACTTCAGCAAGCAGCAATGAAACTTGGTGAACTTGCTTACCGCAAGGCGCAAGAAGACGCTGCAGGCGAAGAGGATAGCGCAGCACACAGCCCTGAAGCAGAAGCTACTGGCGGCAATGATGACATCATCGATGCAGACTTCACTGATCTTGAAATCGAGGAAGATGAAGACGAAAACGAGGATGAGAAGTCATCATAATTAATTAAATGTGATATGTTGCGAGGACGGTTAAAAACGTATAAATACGTGGCTGATCAACCTCGCAACTTTTACTTTTTGTATGAACAAGGACTGGCTTTAAGAATGCCCTCTTATTATGATGTCTTAAAGATAACGCCACAAGCCTCTGACGAAGAGGTCAAACGCGCCTACCGCTTACAAGCCCTTAAGCATCATCCAGATCGCAATCCAGCCAACCGCACACATGCTGAACAACGCTTTCACCTTATAAACGAAGCCTATTCAGCATTAAAAACACGAGAAAGCCGCATTGCTTATAACCGCATGATACGCGAAACAAAGCAAAGCGCGATAAATGATAATAACGGACAATCCCTGTTTGCTCGTCTATGGAGCAACTTTATTGGAAGCAAGGTATAAGAACCATGTCTAAAGATTTTTACAAAACCCTTGGCGTTGAACAAAGCGCCTCAGCAGACGAAATCAAGAAAGCTTATCGTAAGCTAGCGATGAAATATCACCCGGACCAAAACAAAGATAATCCGGATGCTGAAAATAAATTCAAAGAAATCAATGAAGCCTACGACATCTTAAAAGATGAACAAAAACGTGCCGCTTATGACCAATATGGCTCAGCAGCCTTTGACGGCTCAATGGGCGGCGGCGGCATGGGCGGTGGCTTTGGCGGCGCAGGTGCTTTCTCTGATATTTTCGAAGATATGTTCGGCGATTTCATGGGCGGCGGCGGCGGCCGTGGTGGTCGCTCTTCTGGCCCTCGCCGTGGTAATGATATCCAATACACAATGGAAATCTCTTTAGAAGATGCCCATAACGGCAAAGAAGCCAAAATCAAAATCCCCGTCAATGACACTTGTGAAGGCTGTAATGGCTCTGGCGCAGCAAGCGGCTCAGGCTCTACAAACTGTTCAACATGTAATGGTCAAGGCCGTATCCGCCAACAACAAGGCTTCTTTACAGTAGAGCGCACTTGCCCGACCTGTAATGGTCAAGGCACGATCATTAAAGACCCTTGTAAATCCTGTAATGGCCAAGGCCGCGTTCAAAAGAACAAAACCCTTAAAGTCAAGATCCCTGCTGGCGTAGATACAGGACGCCGCATCCGCCTCTCCGGCGAAGGAGAAGCTGGTGTGCAAGGTGGCCCTAAAGGCGATCTCTATGTTTTATTGGTCGTCAAACCACACAAGCTCTTTGCACGTGAAGGCGCAAACCTTCACTGCCGCGTACCAATCACTGTGACAAAAGCAGCGCTCGGCGGCGAAGTAGAAGTCCCAACGATCGAAGAAAAATCCGCAAAGGTCAAAATCCCTGCTGGAACACAAACAGGTCAACAATTCCGCCTGAGAGGTAAAGGCATGAGCATTCTCGGCTCAGAGTCCAAAGGTGATCTATTCATCGAAACCTTCGTAGAAACGCCGGTAAATCTTAATAAAAAACAACAAGATATGCTCAAAGCGCTCGATAAAGATTTCGAAGATGATAAAACCGGCAAGCATTCCCCTGAAGCAAGCGGCTTCTTTGGCAAGGTCAAAGAATTCTGGGATGACTTGAAAGATTAGATGAATCGGCTATAACTCCTTCTATGGCTGATGTCACTAACATAACCCCATTAAATTTCAATGATGCTCTTGCAGCCACAACCTGGCTCGACAAGAAGACTGGTGTTGAAGTTTCACTTGGTTATATTTCTGGCCTACCCTTGGATATCGCTGACATTACCTATGCTTCTGGCGATATCGCCCTAGCGATGAGTGATGCAGGCGTTGGCCAAAAAGAACTCGATATTGCATGCCAGCTTTTAGCCGAAAGCGTTAATAAAGAGCCATTTCAACTTCTCGTTACCAAAAGTGATTTCCCCTTCGATTCCCGCTGGTATCTTCTCGGCGATCTGATAGACCTCATCGAGCTCGCACAATTTGAGAAAATCACTATGCCTTTCGGCTCGATATTGTATGATGAAATCCTAGACAGCTTAAACAGCTTCAAGCGACAACAATAAAAATAACGATAAAAACAAACATAAAAGATAGATCAGAACATGGCTTACAAAATCGGTATTACAGGCTGCACAGGACGCGTCGGACACTTACTCACAAAAGAATTACTCAGCGGCAACTGGCCAGATTTCAAACTCGCTGGCGGCACAACACGCCAAGGGAAACTCGATGGCGTCGAGTTTTTTGTCACCAATAACGCGCAAGAGCTTTTTGAGCGCTCAGATTTCATTATCGACTTCACCCTGCCCGAAGCAACGCGCAAACATATCGCGCTTGCGAAAGAAACAAACACACCGATCCTTATTGCAACAACAGGCCTTAACGCTGAAGATGAAGCCGCTATAACTGAGCTTTCCAAATCTGTTCCGGTTATATACGCAGCCAATACGTCTGTTGCTGTTACGGCACTTGCTGCTCTAGTAGAAAAAGCGGCAAAAGCCCTACCCGATTATGATATAGAAATCGTAGAGGCTCACCATAAACACAAAGTCGATGCCCCATCAGGCACAGCTATTATGCTCGGCAAAGTCGCAGCCGCGGCCCGTAATGTCGATTTCGATAAAGTATGCGTTCTCTCACGTGAAGGCCATACAGGTGAGCGTATCGATGGGCAAATAGGCTTTTCAACCATTCGCGGCGGTGACGCGGTTGGTGAACACACAATTTATTTCTTAGGAGATGGTGAGCGCATAGAGATTAAACAACAAGCCTCTGATCGCGCGCTCTATGCGCGCGGCGCTCTAAAAGCTGCTCAATGGGCTTTAGGCTTGAACGGGAACGATGCTCCGAGCAGCGGGCTTTTCTCCATGCGAGACGTCCTTGGTCTGTAATGGCTTACCGCTCTTAATATCATATAGATTATCCGGAATAGTTGGTTTAACCTGAGCGTTTTGTGCCATGGCAAAGTCTGCAACGGCTTGGTGGTAGATACTACCTGGATACTGCACATCACTATCATTGAAGTGTAGTTTTTTAACCTCTTCAGGAATCCCCTCCCACGCGTCTTTCATAGTTTCTAAATTATCCCATTTACGGGGATCAAAAACGCCTTCAAAAACGGATTTAACTTTTTCACCTAGATCACCATCTAAAACAAAAGGCTTACTAGCACTCTTTAAGAACGTTTTCTGTACAACTGAATAATCAAAATATTCATGTAATTTTAATCCCACTGACAAGCTATCAAAATAGCCAGCAATACTCTCTTTACCAGCGCTTGGTTCAACTGGGTTTTCTAACAAGCGATCTACAATCTTAGTATGTATATCTAAACATTTATTAGGTTCATTACTCTCCCCTGAGAGAACTGACTTAGCCGCCTGCATTAATTTTGAAATACCCATTTCCTTACACACCTTTTATTTATTATGAAAATATAATACACAAAAATAAGGCTTATGTAAAATTTTATGGCAAATAAATTCACAAGATTAGCACCCGAAATTCGCGCAATCCATTGCCTATTGCCCGATAAGCTGAGATAAAAAAATATGAATAAAGCCAATAGAATTGAATTTTTTCGCCGCTTAGAAGAGCAAAACCCGGAGCCAAAAAGCGATCTGGAATGGACGAATGCCTATACCCTACTCGTAGCCGTTACGTTATCCGCGCAAGCCACAGATGTGGGGGTCAATAAAGCCACTAAAGCGCTTTTCGAAAAAGTCGACACACCACAAAAAATGCTGGAACTCGGCCTAGACGGTTTAAAGGAGCATATTAAAACCATTGGTCTTTACAACACAAAAGCGAAAAACGTAATCGCTATGGCGCAAATCCTCACAGATAAATATAATGGTGAAGTCCCTGAAGACATGGATGCCCTCGTTAGCCTGCCCGGTGTAGGCAGAAAAACAGCTAATGTCGTGCTTAATGAATATTTCAAACATCCGACCATGGCCGTAGACACCCATATCTTTCGCGTATCAAACCGCACTGGCCTAGCCCCCAGCAAGAATGTAAATGAGGCAGAGAAAAAGCTTCTTAAAGTCGTACCAGATGAATACATGCTTCACGCCCATCACTGGCTAATTCTACAAGGGCGCTATATTTGCAAAGCACGCAAGCCTGACTGCGCAAACTGTCTTGTCTATGATCTTTGTGCCTATAAAGACAAAACGGCCTAGCAGAGCTGCTAAACCGTCTTATAATTTATATTAGCTGTTTATATTGTACTATAACGTCGATTTGAAAAACGCTTGTGAGTCCAAAACAGCGAAATAAGCTCGTGGCTTCAACAAAGAAGCAATACAGCCGCCTTTTACTTTTTCTGCCACATGACCAGATTGACGCGCTCTCACCTCATAATGAACGATTGGCTCAGCCTCAACATTTTCACTATCTGTTGTAAAGTAAAGATCAAGCACACAAGCCTCTGTGCGGTACTGCCAAATAACAGTAGGTAAATCGCGGCGCACTAGCTCTGGCTGATCAAGCAGCTCATATACATCACGCCCTGTCATATCGAGGATATTCTTATCCGATAGAGCCAAATCACGACGAAGCGCCTCACGCTCTCTTTCTGAATATGAGCTATTAAACTCACGTGAAGCATTTACCGCCGCATGAGCGCTATGCTGCTGACCAGAGAAATTATAGTTAAGTGCAATTATAAATACACCAATGCCCACCGCAACCAGCAGGTTTAATACATCATGTTTCATTTATAGTCTCACATCTCAAATCCTGCGAACCGCGCAACGGATTTGAACTTTCTATTTAAATTTACTGGCCCCATAAAAAAATAGAGCCAAACTTTAACTGTGAAGTTTGGCTCTATAGCATATATGTTCAATAAATCAAATAA
>NZAJ01000055.1 GCA_002687495.1 Micavibrio sp.
TTGAACCGCAAAGGGGGGTAGTTGTTACCGTTTGCATTGTTCTGTGACGCAAAAGTTCGCACAAGGAGACTTCGTAGGCATGGGGTTCAGCAATCCAAAGAATTGAGTTGTCGTACGTTGTGGCAAGGGATCGAATGTCATTGCAGGTTTCAACTTTTCTGCGCGCTTGAGTTCTTCTTCATCATGAATTTCAACGAGGACATCCATACCGAGATCGGTAGCAAGTTCGTATAAATCAGCGGCGTAATCATCCTTTAAGGCAGCCATGATAAGGAGGATACAATCAGCGCCGAGTGCGCGTGCTTCATATATTTGGTATGGATCAACCATGAAATCTTTGCGTAAGGCTGGAGTGTTAACATTTCTGGTAATACGATAGAGGTAATCATCATGGCCTTGAAAGTATGGCTCATCGGTTAAAACGGATAAGCAACTTGCGCCGTTATCGCTATATATTTGTGCGATTTTTAGAGGGTCAAAATCTTCGCGTATTACACCTTTGCTTGGTGATGCTTTTTTTACTTCAGCGATGATCGCAGGTTTGCCTTTTTGGCTTTGAATAGATTTGATAAAGCCTTTAGGGGCTGGCGCTTCTTCTATTTTAGGTAATAGTTCTTCAAGGGGAAGTTTTGCTTTGCGCTCTTTTACATGCAGTATTTTTTTCTGACAGATTTCTTCTAAGACTGTTGGTTGGCTCATTTTATATGCTCGCGTGAGAGTGTTATATAATCAACAAGTGTTTGCATAGCTAAGCCACTATCTAGGCTTTCTTCAGCTCTTTGAACCGCTTCTTTTAGGTCTGTGATATCGCCATGGATATTGAGCACGGCTGCTGTATTGGCAAGAACAATATTTCTATAGGCGCATTTTTGCCCTTCAAGTACGGCGCGCAATGCATTGGCGTTTGTTTGTGCGTCTCCGCCAATAAGTTGTTCGATTGAGTTTTGTTCTAAGCCGAAATCTTCTGGGGTGAGTATTTTTTCTTCTATAAAGCCTTCTTCGTCTAATGTGGCGATATAGGTTTTGCCTGTTGTTGTGATTTCATCAAGGCCGTCTTCGCCGTGAACAACCCAAGCTTTTTTAGCGCCTAGGTTTTTTAAAGTCTCAAGCATTGGCATGATCCATTTTTGATCATAAACCCCTAAGAGCTGTCTGCGTGTTCCAGCGGGATTTGATAATGGACCAAGTAAGTTAAAGATTGTGCGCGTGCCGAGCTGCTTTCGTATTGGTGCAACATATTTCATGGCGCTGTGGTGATTATTCGCGCTGAGGAATGCAAAGTGAAGAGTTTTAAGCGCTTCTTCTTGTGCTTCAATTGGCATATCAAGATTAACGCCAAGCGCTTCTAGTACATCTGCTGCTCCAGATTTTGAGCTTGCGGCGCGGTTTCCGTGCTTGGCCATAGGGACGCCTAGTGAAGCAGCGACAATAGCCACGGCTGTGGAAATATTGAATGTCCCTTTTTTATCGCCGCCAGTACCGCAACAATCAACCGCACCATAAGGCGCTTGTAAGCCTGCTGCTTTCTCTCTCATGATACGGGCTGCGCCAGTAAGCTCTTCTGTGGTTTCTCCACGTTGTGCTAAGCCTAGTAAGAATGCAGCTATTTCTGCGTCTTGTGCATTGCCTTCCATCATGAGCGTCATGGCGCCCATCATCTGCTCTTCAGTAAGCGATTCATTGTTTTGGATAATATCGAGATATTCGTTCATATTATTCATTACGTCATCTCTTTATAAAATGTCAGTAAAGTTTTTGAGCATTTCGTGGCCATAATTTGTGGCAATGCTCTCCGGGTGGAATTGTACACCATGTATTGGCTTTTCTTTATGCATGACGCCCATAATGATTTCATCTTGAGTTTGTGCAGTAATTTCTAAGCATTCAGGGAGTGTTTCTTTTTCGATGATGAGCGAATGATAGCGCGCAACTTCTATTGGGTTTTCTAGCGCCTTAAAAACACTTTTATTGGTGTGAGTAATTGTGCTGCTTTTACCATGAAGTGGCTTTGTTTTGATGATATTACCACCAAAGGCTTGGCCGATTGTTTGGTGTCCTAAGCATACTCCGAGGAGGGGGATGTCTTTTTCGGCGGCTTTCTTTGTAAGCTCTAGGCATATCCCTGCATGATCTGGATCGCTTGGGCCTGGTGAAATCATTAAGCCTTTAGGTGAGAGTTTTAAGACATCCTCTACACTGATTTGGTCATTACGATATACATCACTTTTCACCCCGAGGTCGCCAAGATATTGGACGAGGTTATATGTGAAGCTGTCATAATTATCGATAAGGACGATCATGGGCGATTTTATGAACTATTAGAGGGGCTGTTTGCAAGTGATAAATATCGTTCTGAGGTGATTTACCTGTGATGTGGTTAAGCCTATAATATTTGTATGAGACGATTCTTTGGGCGTTTCCGGCCTTATTCTCTTTTTAAAATTCTGATTTTTGCCCTGTTGATTAATCTCACTGTGGCACTGTCTACGCCTGCGTTATTTGCAGCAGAGGATGAAGGCTATAGCTATAATGGTTTTAAGCTTGATTATGAGGAGGGCATAAGTAGCGCAGATGAGGCAACTAAGGTCGCAAGGATTTATGGCCCGGCTCATAATGCTGCACGTATTCCTTCGGTTGATTTAGCTAAGAAATCTCCTATTGCAAAGCCTGTGCAAATTGGTGGCAAGGTCGCCATTATTATTGATGATATGGGACTTGATGTTAAGCACTCTAAACAGGTTGTTGATTTTGATGTACCTTTAACGCTGGCTTATCTTCCATATGCAGAGTCTTTACTCTCGCAAACTAAGGGTGCTCACGCAGCAGGGCATGAGCTTATGATCCATATGCCTATGGAGCCGATTAATCCTAAGCTCAATATTGGCACGATCGGAATTAAAGCGGCGATGAGCCCTGATAATGTTGATAATGAGTTGAGTAAGGCCTTTGCCGCGTTTCCCGGCTATGTCGGGGTAAATAACCATATGGGAAGTTTAGTCACTCAAGATAAAAAGCTTATGGCTCAAGTGATGAAGCGTCTTAAGAATAAGGGGCTTTATTTTATAGATTCCAGAACGATTAAAACTTCTGTAGCTGCGCGTATGGCAAAAACATATGGCTTAAAAACAGCAGTACGAGATGTGTTCTTGGATCATGTGGAGAGTGATGCATTTGTTGATGAGGCTTTTGAAAAGGTTCTGCAAGCGTTGAAACGCAAAGGAACTGCGATTGTAATAGGTCATCCAAAAAGTGTTACTATAAGAGGGATGCAGCGATGGATACCCAAATTGCAGGCTATGGGTGTTGAGTTTGTTCATGCTTCAGAATTGGTGAAGATCTATAAAAAGCCTACGCCGAGTGCGGATGAAGAATTGATTATGGCGGAGATGGCCATAAAGGTTGCGCAGATTGAGCCAACAGCCGGGGGAAATCATGATCACAAGCATGATAAAGCGTCTGGTGTATATCACTCCGTTGCGCCGATGTCTAAATCTGCTGATATATTAGGCGCGCTCGTATCTACTTCTTGGATTCCTCAATCGTTAGCTCTGCCGCGTGAATAACGCCTTTGGCCTTATTGATTGTTTCTTGATGCTCTGACTCTGGGATGCTATCAGCGACAACGCCAGCACCGGATTGGATATAGAGTTTTCCATCCTTTATTAATGCTGTGCGAATGGCGATACATGTATCTAAAGTGCCATTTCCAGAAAGGTAGCCAACAGCACCTGCATAATAGCTGCGTCGTGAAACCTCGACCTCATCAATGATTTCCATTGCGCGTATTTTAGGTGCGCCGCTTAGAGTGCCAGCAGGAAATCCTGCGAATAATGCATCGACAATGTCGAGAGAGCTTTTCAGCTTACCTGTGATGTTAGATACAATATGCATGACATGTGAGTAGAATTCGACGACAAATTTTTCAGTAACTTTTACTGTGCCGAACTCGCTTACTCTGCCAACATCATTACGACCTAAGTCAACGAGCATAAGATGCTCTGCACATTCTTTTTCATCAGCCAATAGATCCGCTTTCAAGGCTTCATCTTCGGCTTTATTTGCGCCACGTTTGCGGGTGCCGGCGAGGGCGCGAATAGTAACATTGTCATCTCTGACGCGCACAAGGATCTCGGGGCTAGCGCCTACGATTTGGAAACCGTTAAAAGTTAGATGGAACATAAAAGGTGAAGGATTTACGCGGCGTAATGTTCGATAAAAGGCAAACGAGCTTAAGTCAAAATCGACATTGAAGCGTTGGCTTGGCACGCCTTGGAAAATATCACCTTCATATGTGTAATCTATCATTTTCTGTACGGCGGATTTGAATTCGTCAGGGCTCATATTTGAGCGTATATCAAGCGGTGTAGAAAGTTTTGATGTTTCATCTAAAAGTGAAAGCTCTTTAGGCGAATTTAGTTTTTCTTTCGCAGCTTGAATAATCTTGCAAGCTTGTTCATAAGCTTGTGCAGCAGTGAGTTCGCTATTTTGAGCGTGTTGGTAGACGGGCGCACTTAGGCAGGCCATTTTCTTAACGCTATCAAAGATAACCAAGATTTCTGGGCGTAGCAGAATGCTATCAGGAATGGCTAGATCATCAGGGTTTGTGTCTGGGAGCTTTTCAACAAGGCGTACCATGTCATATCCCATATAGCCAAATAATCCTGAAACAGCCATTGGTGGTAAGCTCTCAGGGACTTCATCGATCTTTGCGCATGCTAGTTGATGGCGCAAAGACTCTATAGGGTTTGTTTGTTCTTGATTTTGCTCTTCGCCATTTATTGTGATGCTGACTTTGCCGTTTTTGCATGTCCAGATTAGGTCAGGGGCATAGCCTAGAACCGAGTATCGGCCTAATGTTTCACCGCCCTCAACAGATTCGAGCAAAAAGCAATTTGGGTCATGCTTACAAAGTTTAAGATAAGCTGATACAGGTGTTTCTAAATCACTTGGAACCCATTCCCAGACAAGTTGTGTTTTCCCAGCATTGTAGTTCTGTTCAAACGTCTGAAAGTCAGGCTGTGTCATTTATAGTTTTCCTTAATTACTCTTAACTACCAGTTATTGGGGCGTATTGACTTGACCATAGGCTTGCTCAAGTAAACGGTAATTTATTTTCTCTTTATGCTTTGTTTTTTCGTTGAGTACAAAAGTCGTCAGGGCTTCTTGTTGAGCGCTATTCACAAGCATGTTTTTGATTTGCTCATCAGTAACGGCCTGTTCCTCTTCGCTGCTATCTTTGGTGAATTTATAATCATTCACCATGACGATAGCAGGGCCCTCAGCTAGATTTGTTAGCGCAGGCTGTTTTAGCGAAGCACCAAAAATTGTGGCTTTAGAATCTTGCGTTAGAGGTGCTGCAACATCATCAATACGTTTTAATTCTTCTAGCTTATAGATGAATTTATTGTTTGTTTTTGCAGCTTCTTCAAAACCAAGCTCATTATTTTTGATTTTATTATATAGCGCGTTGACCATGTTTGTGTTTTCTGCGCGGCGTTGATCATCCATCCAGCGCTTTGTAAGTACTGGCTTTAGCTCTTCAAAAGGCTTGTAGGATTTAGGTGTGATTGTTTTGAGGTAAACGGCAGCCATACCATCATTAGCAGTATCAAATACTGCGGAGCCTTCACCTTCCTCATAGAGGTCGAAAAGATTTTGGATGATTGTTTGTTTATCATCAGCAAAGCCTTCTAAAGTGAGTGTTTGCCCTTCAGCTGATGTGCCGAAACGTGTCATTGAAGGAAGTTCTGTGATTGTGACTTTTAGCTCGTTTTTAATCTCTTCTGGTGTTGCGCCTCCAGCAAGAAGATCGTCCAATGATGCTGAAAGATCATAACGAACATCGCTTAGGCGAGATGATTTAACTTCATTCTCAATTTCTTGTTTTACCTCTTCAAAGCTTGCTTGTGCGGCAGGCTCTACTTTGCTTAATACAACAACGTGATAGCCTAAAGCTGATTGAATAGGGCCGATCACGTCGCCTTGTTCGCTAGAGAAAATTGGGTCTTTTAGTTCTTCTAAAGTGGTGTCGATTTGCACTTCTTTAGATGGGATATAATCTGTGACAGAGTTTAAAACCTCTTGTGTTGCTGTTTTTAGGTCTTTGTCAGCAGATATGCTTGATGCAATTTCTTGTGCTTTTTCTTCATTTTGTGTGATCACTTGTTCGATAAAGCGTTTTTCTGGTGAGCTATAGCGCTCTACATTATTGTCATAGAGGTTTTGCAGTTCTTCTTCAGTGATTTCAATTGTGTTATTAATTTCACTCATATCAATAGAGATAAGTGCACCTTCACGCGTTTCAGGAATTGCATAAGCTTCTTTTGTTGATTCATAAAGATTTTCTAATTGCGCATCTTCCGGCAATGGAATGTCATTGCTGAATTCTGAGTTCTTGAAATAGATGTAGCTCACATTGCGTGTTTCGTTTTGGTAATCTTTTATGTCTTCGATTAAAGCATTTGATACGCCAGCGAATCCTGATGTGATTGTATCTCTTATCGCGCTAACAGCTAGATCAGTGCCCATATCACGCACCATTTTGCGCTCAGATAAGCCTTGTGATGCGAGTAGTTGATCTAGAACTTGTTGTGGAGATTGAGAATCGCCAGCCATGGGTTCTACCATTTTAAGGATTTGCTCAGCAATTTTGTCACGACTAACGACAATGTCATTATCTGTAGCGGCTGCGGCAAGAACTTCGGCATTGATTTGACCTTCTAAGAATTGGTTTAGATAGCCAAATTCATAGGCTTGCTGTGGTGTAATACCTTGTTGTGACAATGCCATTCTGAGGCTGCGGTCGAAATCTTGAATTGAGATTGAGCGATCGCCAATCTCAGCAACGTTGGAAGTGCTGATACCGCCACGGAAAAAACCGCCGACATCTGAGAATACTAAACCGCCTACGGCTAAGACTAAGAAGCCGAAAAGAATGAATTTACCTAAACCACCTGAAGCGCTCTGACGCAGTGCATTCATTGCCATGTGATATTTATCCTTAAATTATTACGTTTGCTTAAAGGCTATCCCTTGATTTATTGCCCCTAGAAAATGCACTATAGGCATGAGTTTGAATATGGGCAACTGCCTAATGACAGGAAATTGTGAGATATAATGAAAAAATTAATTGCCGGTAATTGGAAAATGAATGGTTCAAAGGATGAGTCGCGTGCTTTGATTGCAGCGATAGTGAATGAACTTTCGCAGGATGAGGCTATCTTAGATAACGCTGAAATTCTGGTTTGCCCACCTGTTCTTTACCTTGGTGATGTGCGTCATGCTCTACATGGTTATCCTTCTGTTGTTTTTGGCGCGCAGGACGTGTCCTTATATGATAATGGGGCCTATACAGGTGATATTTCGGCAAAGATGCTCAAAGATGCTGGCTGTAGTTATGTGATTCTAGGGCATTCTGAGCGTCGTCAGTATCATGGTGAGAGCGATGCTGATATCAAAGTTAAGGCTGAGAAGGTGCTTGCGCAAGATATGGTGCCAGTTATCTGTGTCGGTGAAACGGAAAGCGAGCGTGATGCAGGTGAGCAGGAAGCTGTTGTGGCGAAACAGCTTAAAGGCGCGATACCTGAACTTAAGCCACATGAAAATTTAGTTATTGCTTATGAACCGGTTTGGGCGATTGGGACAGGTAAAACTGCATCTCCGCAAGATGCTGAGGCTATGCACAGTTTTATTCGCTCTGAGTTAAAGTCATTGGTGAGTGCACCCAATAGCGTGCGCATTCTCTATGGTGGATCTATGAAACCTGAGAATGCTAAAGATCTTTTAGGGCAGGAAAATATTGATGGTGGACTTATTGGTGGAGCATCTTTAAAAGCAGATGCGTTTTTATCTATTGCAAAATCTGCGTAAAGTTATTAGAAAGCACTTCCATGAACGTAATTCTTGTAATCCATTTGTTTTTGGCTTTGGCCATTATTTGTCTCGTCCTTATCCAGCGCTCTGAAGGTGGTGGCCTAGGTATTGGTGGTGGTAATGGTGGTATGGGTGGCTTGGCAACTGCGCAAGGCGCTGCTAGCTTCCTTACGCGTGCAACTGCAATTTGTGCGGCGGCTTTTTTCTGTACAAGTTTGATCTTGGGGATTTTGGCTGGTCGTAATAGTGGCGGTGGTCAAGGCATCTTAGAATCTGTAGCAAATGAAGTGCAAAAAACGCCTGCTCCTATTGAAGCTCCTGTAGAAGCTCCAGTTGAAACGGCACCAGAAGAACCCTCTGTTCCAATAGTAGATTAAAATGACACGATATATATTCATTACGGGCGGCGTTGTTTCCTCTTTAGGAAAAGGCCTAGGCTCCGCTGCGCTTGGCGCATTATTGCAGGCGCGTGGTTACAAGGTTCGCTTATGTAAGCTTGACCCATACCTCAATGTCGATCCTGGTACGATGTCACCATTTCAGCATGGTGAAGTTTATGTGACGGAAGATGGGGCGGAGACCGATCTTGATCTTGGCCACTATGAGCGTTTTACGGGTGTGCCAGCGCGTAAGAATGATAATATCACGACAGGTCAGGTTTATACTGAGGTGCTTGCGAAGGAGCGTCGCGGTGATTACTTGGGTGCAACTATTCAGGTTATTCCGCATATTACGAATGAAATTAAAGATTTTATTCTAGAAAAAGAAGGGACTGCTGATTTTGTCCTCTGCGAGATTGGCGGGACAGTTGGGGATATTGAATCTCTACCTTTCTTAGAGACAATTCGCCAATTTGGTAATGAAGTTGGTCGTGAGCGCGCATTATTCATTCATGTGACATTACTTCCATACATTCCTGCAGCGGGTGAGCTTAAAACAAAGCCGACACAGCATTCTGTTAAGGAATTGATGGGCTATGGTATTCGTCCTGATATTTTACTTTGTCGTGCAGAGCGCCCAATCGAAGATGATGAGCGCCGTAAGATTGCTTTATTTTGTAATTTGCCAGAGAAGAAAGTTATCCCTGCATTAGATGTCTCGACGATCTATGAAGTGCCATTGGCTTATCATGGTGAAGGTTTGGATCATCAGGTGATGGATAGTTTCGGTATCAAGGATCTTCATAATCTTGATCTGACAATTTGGAATGACATTGTAGGCCGCATTAAAGAGCCTGAAGGCACTGTGCGTATTGCGATTGTTGGTAAATACACTAATTTGGCTGATAGCTATAAATCGCTTAATGAATCGCTAGTGCATGGCGGTATTGCAAACAACGTTAAGGTGAAGCTTGAATTCATTGAAGCTGAGTTATTTGAGCGTGAGAATGTCGCTGATCATTTGCTTGGTATCCATGGCATTCTGGTTCCAGGTGGTTTCGGTGCGCGTGGTACTGAAGGTAAGATCAAGGCTGTGCAATTTGCACGTGAGCGCAAGGTTCCGTATTTCGGTATATGTTTGGGTATGCAAATGGCTATTATCGAAGCTTCTCGTAACCTTTGCGGTATTAAAGATGCGACATCATCTGAGTTTGTGAATGAAGGCAAAGCTGGTGAACATGTTGTTGGTTTGATGACTGAATGGGAATCAGAAGATGGTAAAGAACAACGTGGTGAAGATGCTGATCTTGGCGGAACTATGCGTTTAGGGGCTTACCCTGCCAAGCTGATTGAAGGCTCAAAAGTGGCGGAAATTTATGGTTCGACTGAAATTTCCGAGCGTCACCGTCATCGTTATGAAGTGAATATTAATTATAAAGAGCGTTTGGAAGAGCAGGGCTGTATTTTCTCTGGACTTTCACCTGATGGTGAGTTGCCTGAGATTGTTGAGCGTGATGACCACCCTTGGTTTGTTGGGGTGCAGTTCCACCCAGAACTTAAATCAAAGCCATTTGATCCACATCCACTTTTTGTGAGTTTTATTAAAGCCGCGGTAGAACAGGGACGATTATTTTAGGCTTTAACTTAAACATTTAAAAAGGTGACTGCGTATGAGTTTTGAAGAAAAGAATATTGATGATCGAGTGTTCGATATTAGTATGTTAGCTCGAGATTTTTTAAATGTTGCATGTGATAAGATTGATCTGCAGCGTGCAAATAGTGGGCAAACGCCAATCCGTTTTTCTTCAGTGCATCTAGAGCCACTCTCTACTCGTTTTACTTATTATGTTGGTGATGAGGTTGGTCGTGTTTCAGTTCAGCTGCAACCAGAATTATCTAGTTTAAGATTGAATTATGCTAACTCTGTTCAGCGTATTTCTTTTGATGAAATAGAATCTGATTTAGACGCTTTTAGGGATAAAATTAATAGTGCTATAGCGTTTCAAATGCGCATTTTGTGATGGTTATAAATCATCAAGGGCTTTCTATTTAGGATAAATTGGTCTAAATATACGGCTATGAAAACGATTACATTACAAAATATTGAAATAGCCAATAACAAGCCTTTTACATTGATTGCAGGTCCATGTCAGATGGAAAGCCGTGAGCATGCTTTTGATATGTGCGGGGCCTTGAATGAAATAGCGCAAAAGCTGGATATTCCTTTTATCTATAAGTCATCCTTTGATAAAGCAAACCGCACGAGCCTGCATGGTCAGCGCGGTATTGGTTTGGAAAAAGCATTGGATGTTTTTGCTGATCTGAAAAAAGAATTTGGCTTGCCAATGATTACGGATATTCATACGGAAGAGCAATGTGCGCCAGTAGCAGAAATTGTTGATGTTCTGCAAATTCCTGCCTTTCTTTGCCGTCAAACAGATTTGTTAGTTGCTGCGGCGAAAAGTGGAGCGATTATTAATGTTAAAAAGGGGCAGTTTTTGGCGCCTTGGGACATGAAGAACGTTGCTGCGAAAGTCTCTGAGAGTGGCAATGATAATATTATGCTTACCGATCGCGGTACTAGCTTTGGTTACAACACTCTTGTATCAGATATGCGCAGCTTGCCGATTATGGCTGAGACAGGTTATCCGGTAGTGATTGATGCAACGCATAGCGTGCAGCAACCTGGCGGGCATGGTAGCTCTTCTGGTGGTGATCGCACGATGGTTCCAGTAATTGCACGCGCAGCTGTGGCAGTGGGCGTGGCTGGTGTATTCATGGAAGTTCACCAAGATCCGGATAATGCCCCATCAGATGGTCCTAACATGGTTAAGCTAGTAGACTTGCCAAATGTACTTGAAACCCTTATAGAGATTGACCGTGTAGTCAAAAAATAACACTAGCTCAAAACAATAGAGGATCTTATGACAGCTATTATCGATATTCACGCAAGACAAATTCTGGATTCACGCGGTAACCCAACTGTTGAAGTTGATGTGGTGCTTGAAAGTGGCGCGGAAGGCCGTGCAGCTGTTCCATCTGGTGCATCGACTGGTGCATATGAAGCATGTGAGCTTCGTGATGGTGATAAGAGTGTTTATCTTGGTAAGGGCGTTGAGAAGGCCGTTGATAATGTAAATGGTGAAATCACAGAAGCCTTGCTTGGCTTGGATGCAGAAGAGCAGCTTTATATTGATGAAACTATGATTGAGCTTGATGGCACTGAGAATAAGTCACGTCTTGGTGCAAATGCAATTTTAGGTGTGTCTTTGGCGGTTGCAAAAGCGCAAGCGGCAGAGCTTGATATGCCTTTATGGCGCTATGTTGGCGGTGCTTATTCCCATGTTCTACCAACGCCGATGATGAATATTCTTAATGGCGGCGAGCATGCTGATAACCCAGTTGATATTCAAGAATTTATGATCATGCCGATTGGCGCTGAGAGCTTTTCAGAAGGTTTGCGCGCGGGTGCAGAAGTCTTTCATGCTTTGAAAAAGCAGCTATCAGAAGCAGGTCTAAATACAAATGTTGGTGATGAAGGTGGTTTTGCGCCTGCGGTAAACTCATCACAAGAAGCTTTGGACTTTATCATGAAGTCAATTGAAATGGCAGGTTATAAGCCAGGTGAAGATATTGTTTTGGCTTTAGATGCTGCTTCATCTGAATTTTATAAAGATGGTAAATATAACCTCAAAGGTGAGGGTAAGATTTTATCTTCTGATGAAATGGTGCGTTATTACGAAGATCTTTGCGCGCGTTATCCGATTGTTTCCATTGAAGATGGTATGGATGAAGATGATTGGGATGGCTGGAAGTCACTCACCTCTGCAATTGGTCAGCAGGTTCAGCTTGTTGGGGATGATCTTTATGTGACAAATGCAGCGCGCCTATCACGTGGTATTGAGGAGCGTTCAGGTAACGCTGTTCTGATTAAGGTTAATCAAATCGGTACATTGTCAGAAACGCTTAAAACTATTGAAATGGCTAAGAAGGCTGGTTTCGGTGTGGTGCTTTCACATCGCTCTGGTGAAACAGAAGATGTAACGATTGCAGATTTAGCTGTGGCGACAAATGCAGGTCAGATTAAGACGGGCTCTTTGTCACGTTCTGATCGTATTGCAAAATATAACCAGCTCATTCGTATTGAGGAGCAGCTTGGCCTGCAAGCAGGTTATGAAGCAGCGGGTTTCCTTCGTGCGCCATTAGCAGGTGTTAAGAAAGCTGCTTAATTTTTAGCATTTTAAATAGTTAGTAGTGAGGAGCCGTTTGGCTCCTTATTTTTATAATTTTTTTAAATTAGAAAAAGCTGAATCATTTGAATCGGTTACGGTTTTTGTTCTTTAAATGTTCCTTTTAAATTATTGAATCTATTGTATTTTTAGACTTGTCCACAGGCTCTATTTATGATTCTATAAGCTTATGAACAAACTTGATCTTCACCGCATAATATTGAAAGAAAATCTCTTCACACTTTTTGGTGTGTGTTTGCTTTTGTATTTTACATTTCATGTGGTGCAGGGGCCGCGTGGTGTTTTTAGTTTGTTGAGTGTGAATCAAGAAATTAAAACCTTGTCCAAAATTAGTAACAATGTACTCTCTGAGCGTCAAGATGTTGATGTTCGTGTGAGTATGATGCGCCCTGGTTCTGTGGATAAAGACCTATTGTCTGAGCAGGTGCGTAATCAGCTTGGGTACAAAAATAACAATGAATATGTTGTTTTGGGTTATTAAGTTTCAATATTGACGCATTTTTCTAAATTTCTCTTATATATCAGTATGTTGCACTGCACAAAAGTGAGTTTTTGCTGGATGTGCTTTTTTAAATCGTGTAAAAGATTGCCATCATTTGTGTATTGATGGAGATTTGAAAATTGGCAGCCGCAAAGAAAAAAGATTCCGCTAAAGCATCGAATAAAACTGCACCAAAGGATGGTGCTGGGCGTAATGCGCCGTCAGTAGATGTTTTGAAAAAATATTATCGCGATATGTTACTTATTCGCCGCTTTGAAGAGAAAGCTGGTCAGCTTTATGGTATGGGCCTGATTGGTGGTTTTTGTCACCTTTATATTGGTCAGGAAGCTGTGGTAACGGGTATTTCCGCTGCTCAGGATAATGATAAAGACACGGTTGTTACTAGCTACCGTGATCATGCGCATATGCTAGCTTGTGATATGGATCCAAAGGGTATTATGGCGGAACTTACTGGTCGTGAGGGGGGGTATTCTCGCGGTAAAGGTGGTTCAATGCACATGTTCTCTAAAGAAAAGCGTTTCTTTGGCGGTCATGGAATTGTTGGCGCTGGTACTGCGATTGGTGCGGGTCTAGGATTTGCGCATAAATACACAAAAGACGGCGGTGTTGCTGTTGCATATATGGGCGATGGTGCATCTAACCAAGGTCAGGTTGCAGAATGTTATAACATGGCTGCACTATGGGATTTACCGATTTTGTTTGTTATTGAGAATAACCAATATGGTATGGGAACATCAGTAAAGCGCTCATCTGCTGGTACATTATATCGTCGTGGTGAGGGGTATGGTATTCCTGGTGAGCAGGTTGATGGTATGGATGTGTTTGCCGTAGAAGCTGCTGCATCTCAAGCGCTTGAATATATTCGCTCAGGGAACGGGCCTTATATCTTAGAAGTTATGACATATCGTTATCGTGGTCACTCTATGTCTGATCCTGCGAAATATCGTACAAAGGAAGAGGTGGCTTCTTTTAAAGAGGAGCGCGATCCTATTACTTCTGTTAAAGATATGCTGCAAACGCAAGGCGTTGATGAGGCTGAGCTTAAAGAGATCGATAAAGAGATTAAAGCAATCGTTAATGAAGCGGCGACATTTGCTCAGGAAAGTCCCGAGCCACATGTTGATGAGCTTTGGACTGATATCTTGGTTGAAGAGAGCGCCTAATATCTGATGATTTATAACTTCCGCAATATACTAGGCTTTAAACCTATTGCTTCTATAGCAATGGGCTTAGCTTTGTTGTGTGGAGGTTTGTCTGTTGGAATTCAGGGCGCGCAGGCTACTGAAGCTGCTAATGCTGCATTAAAAGAGTTTGAGCGTCGTGAAGATGTGCTTTCGAAGGCGCTGTTTTTACCGCATGTTAAAATCGTTGATACACGTTTTTGGCCGGGTAATGTTAAAAGCGCAATTGAAAAAGCTGGTTTAGAATTTCTATATGTCAGTGAAACGGTTGAGCCTGGTGATGGGCGCTATAGATGTAGCGCGATGAGTGATGCGCAAATTTCAAATTCGCGTAGCTTTATTACGAATGCAGTGCAAAAGCTTCCTGCTTCAGTTTACAAGGATGTGAACTTAAAATATGTCCTTTTATGTGATAGTGCGCAGGCAAATGAACAAGAAATTGGCGGTATTCCAATTCCTCCCTTAAAGCTAATGATGCTTAGTGCAGGTAGTGATGATAATGGCTATAAAGAGCGTATGTTTTTTCATGAGTTTTATCACTATTTTGAATTTATGGTGCGTCATAGTTTAAAGGACGCTGAATGGGATAAGAGATTTGAAGGGTTTTATGTTGGGCTTAATGGTGCGGATACAAATATGTCTGTTGCCGAAGTTGGGACAGCTTCAAGTAAAGGCTTTGTAACACGTTATGCGCAAACAGGCGCTGAGGAAGATCGCGCTGAAATTTTCTCATTTATATATGCTGCACCGGATGAGTTGGAATTTTTCATTCGTAAGAAGAATGATGAGGTTCTAAAGGAAAAGGTTAAGTATATACAAAATATCGTATCTGAGCATTTAGGCTTACGTGCGAATAAGAAGTTTTAATACTAAGGTTTTAATGAAGTATCAGGAGATATAAAGAGTAATGCCTACGAATATTTTAATGCCGGCTTTGTCGCCAACTATGACTGAAGGTAATTTAGCAAAATGGCTAAAGACAGAAGGAGACACTGTTGAGGCTGGTGATGTGATTGCTGAGATTGAAACTGATAAAGCAACCATGGAAGTTGAAGCGGTTGATGAAGGGATCTTGGGTAAGATCCTTATCTCTGAAGGGACGCAAAATGTTGCAGTAAATACGCCTATTGCGGTGCTTTTAGGTGATGGTGAAAGCGCGAATGATATTGGCGAAGCACCAGAAGCTGCACCAACTGCTGCTGCGGCTGAAGTAAGTGAAGAGAGTGCACCAGTTGCACAAGCGGATGCTGAGCAGCCAAGCGGGGCTGTTGTTGAAAATCGCGACATCCTATATCACCAAGGTATTATCGTTGAGCCACCTCCATTCGATGAGGCGAGCTTTACTGATGTTTATACTGCGACTGTTCGTGAAGCGCTTCGTGATGCGATGAGCGAAGAGATGCGTAATGATGAAACTGTTTACCTTATGGGTGAGGAAGTTGCGGAGTATCAGGGTGCTTATAAATGTTCACAAGGTATGCTGGATGAGTTTGGCAAGGATCGTGTGATTGATACGCCAATTACTGAACACGGTTTTGCCGGTATCGCTGTTGGTTCAGCGATGAACGGGTTGAAGCCGATTGTCGAGTTTATGACATGGAACTTCGGTATGCAGGCGATTGACCACATTATCAACTCTGCTGCAAAAACACTTTACATGGCGGGTGGTCAGCTTGGTTGCCCAATCGTGTTCCGTGGCCCTAATGGCGCTGCGTCTCGTGTGGCGGCTCAGCACTCTCAGTGTTATGCATCATGGTATGCACATGTGCCGGGTCTTAAAGTCGTTGCCCCTTGGTCGGCGGCGGATGCAAAAGGTTTGATGAAAGCGGCTATTCGTGATCCGAACCCAGTTGTGTTCTTAGAGAATGAAATTCTTTACGGAGAGAAATATGATAACGTGCCATCATCTGATGATTTCGTTATTCCTCTAGGTCGTGCAAAGATTGAGCGCTCAGGCGCAGATGTAACAATCGTTGCGTTCTCTATTATGGTTGGTAAGGCGCTAAAAGCAGCTGAAGAGCTTGCAGAGCAGGGCATTGATGCGGAAGTGATTAACCTTCGTACTATTCGTCCACTTGACCGTCACACAATCTTAGAGTCTGTAAAGAAAACTAACCGTATAGTGGTGGCTGAAGAGGGTTGGCCTTTTGCTGGTATCGGTGCTGAAATTGCCGCGCTTATCGGTGAGCATGCCTTTGATTATATGGATGCACCGCTTGCGCGCGTTACAGGAGCTGATGTTCCTATGCCATATGCTGCGAACTTAGAAGCGCTTGCTTTGCCTCAGGCTGAGCATATCGTAAAGGCTGCTAAAAAAGTTTGCTATCAGGATTAATTGAGTAAGTTATTTTAAGGAAATACAAGACGATGACTATTAATGTAACAATGCCAGCGTTATCACCAACCATGGAAGAGGGCAACCTTGCTAAATGGCATGTTAAAGAGGGTGATAGCGTTGAATCTGGTGATGTGATTGCCGAGATTGAAACTGATAAAGCTACAATGGAAGTTGAAGCGGTTGATGAAGGGATTATCGGCAAAATCATCGTAAGTGAAGGTACGCAAGGCGTTAAAGTTAACGAGGTTATTGCGGTGCTTCTTGAAGATGGTGAAACAGCCAATGATATTGGTGACGTAGAGGATGTGAGTACTGGAGGATCAGAGGATTCGAAAAAGCCTGTTGAGAAACCTGCAGAATCTTCGAAAGTTGTGTCTAATACTCCAGTCCTCCAATCCTCTTCCCCTCAAAAATACGATAGGATTTTTGCGTCTCCGCTTGCAAAACGTATCGCGTCGCAAAAAGGTCTAGATCTTTCTAGTGTTAAAGGTTCTGGTCCTAAGGGGCGTATTGTTAAACGTGATGTTGAAAACTTAGATGCTTCTGCGCAGAAGTCTGTTTCTAGCAATGCTTCTGCAATGGCAGCGCCTGCTGGTGAGGCTTATCCTGAGGGGACTAAGACAAATGTTTATGGCATGCCTTATGTTGAAATTCCGAATAACAACATCAAGAAGGTAACCGCTAAACGCTTATTGGAATCCAAGCAAAGCGTTCCGCATTTCTATCTGACCGTTGAGTGTAACTTGGATGCTCTTTTAAAGGCGCGTAAGGATCTTAATGACCAAGCTAATGGCGAGTTTAAGCTTTCAGTGAATGACTTTATTATTAAAGCTTCTGCTATGGCGCTTAAATCATATCCGGCAGCAAATGTTAGCTGGACTGACGATGCTGTGCATCAATATCTGCATTCTGATATTTCTATTGCTGTTGCGACGCCAACTGGTTTGATTACGCCGATCATCAAAAAGGCTGAGACAAAAGGCCTTCGTCAAATCTCAGATGAAATGAAAGAGCTTGCCGGGCGCGCGCGTGAAGGTAAGCTTAAGCCAGAAGAATTCCAAGGTGGTGGTTTCTCAATCTCTAATCTTGGTATGTTTGGTGTGAAGAACTTCCAAGCGATTGTTAACCCACCACAAAGCTGTATCTTGGCTGTTGGCGCGGGTGAGCAAATGCCAAAGGTTATCAATGGCGAAATTAAGATTTGTAATATAATGAGCGTAACATTATCGACAGATCACCGTTCTGTTGATGGTGCTATTGGTGCAGAATTCTTACAGCACTTTAAACGTTATATTGAGAATCCGGTTAGTATGTTGGTATAATAGGAATATAACCTCTTTTTGCGGGTGGGGCTAAAATGATAGATAGACTTCCGATTGTTGGCGTAATGGGTTCTCATGAAGAAGAGTGGCTTGAATATGCTGATCCTGTAGGTGATATGCTTGCGCGCAAAGGTTTTCATCTTTTGACAGGTGCGGGTGATGGGGTGATGACGGCTGTTGCGCGTTCTTTTACGCAAGTTAAAGATCGTAAGGGTGTTTCTATCGGCATTAAGCCCGCCATTGATTACAAAGGTGAGCGCTTATCTGAGGTTGCTTATCCAAATCCTTATATCGAAATCCCTATGATAACGCCGCTTTCTGCAAAGGCGCAGAGTGATGCAATGCCATTTAGTCGTAATCTTGTGAATGTTATGACTTCAAAGGCTTTGATTATCTTGCCTGGCTCTCATGGGACAAAGAACGAGGTTTCCTTGGCGCTTATGTATGATAAGCCGCTGATTATGTTTGGTCCTGATAAAGCTTTTGCAGATTTTCCTGAAGAGCCGTTGCGCGCCGATGATATTTCTCATGTTGAGCGCTTTTTGGATGATGTATTTGGCGAGCGTGAAGGTTAAGCCTCAATGAATAATTTAGATGAGGAAGAATATTCATTCTTTCCTGCACCGCGTGTGTTGGAGAAATATAATAAGCTTTTTCTCTATGGGTGGTTCTTCTTGGCTTTGGGGCTGTCTATTATGGCGGCAAGTTTTTTATATAACCAATCTATTGGTGTTTATGATGTCGAGTATAAAAGCTTTGCGCAGATCATACCTTTTATTTTGGTTTTTATCCCTGGTTATGGGGTATCGCTTTTAGTGAGTGCTATTAAAGAGCGAGGTGCTTTTTACAAAGCGGATATGAATGGGATAATGTTTGATGAGCGCGGTATTAGCGGGCCAATTGCTTTTTTAGAAGGGCCTACGCGTGACTATATACGTGATCGTAAGAAGGATATATTTTTTAGTGTTGCTTGGCCATATATAGAGAATTTTATTGTTGAGCCAAGACGAGGAAAGCGTGGAGATGCACCACCTTATTACAAGGTTACTTTAAAAGGTACGAGTGGGACTAAAGCGAACTCCTACTTTATCTTGAGAGAGTATTTTTTAGATAAGGAAGATGAGATTTTAAACGCTGTTCGTAAATATTTAGATGAAGAGCAAATTGTAATTAATGATCAAGCTGTAAAGGAAAGTGAGTAGATTTATTATGAGCACTAAAGATTTTGATGTTGTTGTTATTGGCGGTGGCCCAGGTGGGTATGTGGCAGCTATTCGTGCGGCACAGTTGAAAATGAAGGTTGCTTTGGTTGAAGCTAATCACCTTGGTGGGATATGTTTGAACTGGGGATGCATCCCAACAAAGGCGCTTTTAAGGTGCAGCGAAGTCTATCATTTGGCGCATAATGCTGAGCAATTTGGACTTAAAATCAGTGGTTTAGAATTTGATCTTAGTAAAATAGTTGAGCGCTCTAGAGGTGTTGCAAAACAGCTTTCAGGCGGTATTGGCCATCTTTTAAAGAAGAATAAAGTTACTGTATTTGATGGTTTTGGTAAGCTTCAGGGCGGCGGCAAGCTCTCAGTTGAGAAAGACGGCAAGGTTATAGAGACGCTTTCTGCAAAGCATATTATTTTAGCGACTGGCGCTAAGGCTCGCGTTATTCCTGGTTTTGAGCCAGATGGCAAATTTGTATGGACTTATAAAGAAGCGCTTGTGCCTGATACAATGCCTAAAAAGCTTCTTGTTATTGGTTCTGGCGCGATTGGTATTGAGTTTGCGAGCTTCTTTAACACGCTTGGCGCAGATGTGACTGTCGTTGAGATGATGGATCGCATTGTACCTGTAGAGGATGCCGAGATTTCAGGAATGCTGGAAAAAGCGTTGGTGAAACAGGGCATGAAGATTATCAAGGGCGCGAAAGTGTCTAAGCTTGATAAGGGTAAAACAGAAGTGACAGCCCATATTGAAGGCAAGGACGGTAAAGTAGAAAAGCAAAGTTTTGATCGCGTGATTTCTGCGGTTGGTATCGTTGCGAATACTGAGGGTATTGGCTTGGAAAAAACAAAAGTGAAGCTTGATCGTGGTCATATCATTACTGATGGATATTTGAAGACAGATGAGCCGGGCGTTTATGCAATTGGTGATGTTACTGGCGCTCCATGGCTAGCACACAAGGCTTCACATGAAGGTATAATCTGTGTTGAGAAAATCGCAGGCCTTAATAATGTTCACCCGATGGAAAAGAGTAATATTCCTGGCTGTACATATTGTCATCCGCAAGTTGCTAGCGTTGGTTTGACTGAAGCGGCTGCGAAAGAGAAGGGGCTTAAGTTTAAAGTCGGACGTTTCCCATTCATGGGTAATGGTAAAGCGATTGCGCTTGGTGAGCCAGAAGGCATGGTTAAAACGATCTTTGATGAAAAAACAGGCGAGCTGCTTGGTGCGCATATGATCGGCGCGGAAGTGACAGAGATGATCCAAGGCTATGTGATTGGTAAATCTGCGGAGCTTGTGGAGGAAGACTTTATGCATACAGTCTTCCCACACCCGACGCTTAGCGAGATGATGCATGAATCTGTGCTTGATGCCTATGGGAAAGCGATTCACTTCTAGTTGATCTCACATATAATTTTAAGAGCCCGTATTGTTCAAATTAACAGTACGGGTTTTTTGTTTATTTTATCTATGAATATAATTTGTGTAATTATTTATAGACCACTTGACTTATTTTATGCGCCTTAGTAGTTTCTTTATGCTTATTCATTGAGGAGTATTTATGAAGTTTTTTGCTAAACGTGTTGAAAAGCCATTTAATGTAAAACGTAGTTTTTTAAACTCTGAAAAGCCTGTGGCATTACGCCATGCAAATGACCAGCCCGCTTTATTTGATGATTATCTTTGCCCTGCTTTTTCTGGGGCTGCTTATGTCGGAGCTGGTTTTTTTGCCTTGAATAATCCGAGCCTGATGACAGGTGGTATAGCACTTGCCACCACGTTTATGCTTGTTTCTCAATATAAGCGCCATGCACGTGACGTTTATAACAATCCTCAGCTTCTTAGTAAGAAAGCGACTTCTTTTGTGGCTGCAGCTGTTGTTAGTGCAGGGGTATGTGCGGCCGTTGTTTCTGATAGGCTGGATTTTGTAAATGAACATAACAGCTCTGCCACGCCATCTACTGTATATAATCTCGCACGGCAGCCATAATTTTGGGAACTTTTATCGCACCGCTTCGTTTGTAGAGCATGAGCTTTGTTAAAAGAATTGTAGGACCTGACGAAAAATTAATTGGTGTATGTCATGTGCACTGGTTTTATGCTGCCAAAGGCTTTTTTTGGTTTGTAGCTCTGATGAGTGCAGCGCTATTGCTTAAATCATATGTATTTATTCCTTTAACCCTAAAATCTGGGCTTTTAGTTTTTAGTCTTTTTGCTGATTATATTTTCAATATATGCGCCGTGATTGGGGCTATTATATTTCTTATTCATATCGTTGTGATGATATCAACGGAAGTTGGTCTAACGACTAAGCGTGTTTTGTTCAAAACAGGACTTATTGCAACAGATGTTAATGAAGTTGACCTTGAGGAGATTAAGGCTGCCAATGTTGATAATGGGTGGTTCGGGCGATTTTTAAATTACGGCTATTTGTTATTTGATGCGCGTTTTGTGAAAAATATGACTCTGCCTGCAATCGATAGGCCATATCGTTTTGTGAAAGCTTTGAACCATTTACGTACAAAACTCCATGAAGATAGTTTTACGAGTGATATTGATGGTGGTAAGCATCACTCTGATACAAAAGAACGTAAACTTGATGATACGAGCTTTGATACGATGGGGAGTGCTTCTGATGAAGTGAAGAATGTTGGTAGAGAAGCATCAGAAACTAGCATGAGATATTTGGGTAAAGCTGAGCAACCGACCTCTGAGCCGCCAGCTCAGCGTGATAGTGTTGATATGGAAGGCGAGCGTGGTAACACTAGACTTACTGAAACCAAGCGAAAGCGTTTATCAGAAAAGCTAAAGGGAACTTTTCAGTTGATCTCAAATTTGCGTGCACAATATTAACGCTAAGTTATCGCTAGTATTTTTTCTTATTTCTCTTTATTAATAGATGCATCCTTATGAAAATAATTGGTGCGTAAATGGTTTATGTTGAAACGGCAGAAGATGGTGATGTTGTCTCTCAAAGATATTTGAGTCACTTAATTCATCAATACGCTCGTGCTGCAAAATCGCAAGGGGCGGATGTGTCACCAAAATGGAGCCGTGATCCTTATGTAGCTGGTACTATTTTAACCAATGCCTTAGGTGAGGAATTTACTTTTACAATTGGTCAGCCAAGCTTTGCTGATGATGTTTATTATAGCTGCGTTGATGATAAAACGATCATGATGCATGCCGTTAAAGATCATTTTAACGTGCCAGCATATAGCATTCATAAAAAGCACCAGCCTCTTGATGCGGTCATAAATTCTGCAATGGATATAATTGAGGATCAGAATAATGTCATCACATACCCTTTAATTGTTAAGCCAAACAGAGGCTCACGTTCAAATCATGTTTATATAGTTCATGATGAAAAGGATCTGCGTGTTGCTCTCGAGGTTAATCATTCAGATCAAAGGCATGGGCGTGACATTATTATTCAGCAATGTATAGAGGATGCTGTTGATGTGCGTTTAATCATGATGGGCGGTGAATGCGTTTATGCGAAAACGACTGAGCGCTTTGATCAAATTACCACTAACGTCGCCTTTGAGCAGCTTAATGATGTAACTATTACTGATGCAGGCTTACTTAAGCGTTTAAATGATGCTTCGTCATATCTTCTACATGAAAAAGGATTGGAGTATGGGGGAATAGATTTTCGCCTCGATAAAGATGATAAGCTTTGGTTTATAGAATGTAATAGTGGTCCTATGGGGATTGATAGGATTCCTGACGAACCACGTGAGCGCTTATTGGGGATGGTTTTTGATCGTGTTAGGGCTGGTAGCGCTGTTGCACGTCAGTATAAGCGCGCGCAATATAGGCTTGCAGCGCATGCGAAAAGCGCTTACAAAGCGGGGATAGGGCTTGAATAGATTTTTTGCTGACAAAATTTAAGAGAAAGCTTATAGTGACCCTTCGCTTGATTGTCGGCTAGGCCTTGGATATAAAGGCTTAAAAGGGGGGGCCACCCGCCCCCACTTTTTATGACGAGCAATAAGACGAATTCTAAATAGGAAGTATTTACAGTGACTTATAACCCAGAGCTCCTCAATAAAGCAAAGCGTCATCCGGAAAAGCAAAAAAATCCGGATCGTCCCGCTGGTCGTAAGCCTGAATGGATCCGTGTTCCTGCACCGCAGGGGGGTAAATATGAAGAAACCTATGATATTGTTAAAAAACACAAACTAACGACCGTGTGTGAGGAAGCTGGCTGTCCGAATATTGGCGAATGCTGGCAGCAGAAGCATGCCACCTTTATGATTATGGGTGAAGTTTGTACGCGCGCTTGTGCATTTTGTAATGTTGCGACTGGTAAGCCTGATGCGCTTGATAAGATGGAGCCGTTGCGCGTGGGTGTTGCGACTATGCAGATGGGACTAAAACACGTTGTTGTAACCTCTGTGGATCGTGACGATTTGGCTGATGGTGGCGCTGATCATTTCGCCAAGACTATACAGGCTATACGTATGAAATCGCCTGAGACTACTGTTGAGATTTTACCTGGTGATTTCCGCGGTAATAAAGCGGATTGGGATAGTGTGATTGCTGCGCGTCCTGATGTATTTAATCACAATCTTGAAACTGTGCCGCGCCTTTATCCTACTATTCGCCCGGGGGCCCGTTATTTCCGCTCTCTACGTTTATTAGAACGCGTTAAAGAAGTTGATCCATCTCAGTTTACGAAGTCTGGGCTTATGGTTGGTCTTGGTGAGACTAAGGAAGAGGTTAGTCAAGTGATGGATGATATGCGCGCAGCGGGTATTGATTTTATTACGATTGGTCAGTATCTCCAGCCTACGCCTAAGCATGCGCCAGTTATGAAATGGTGGACACCTGATGAGTTTCAAGAGCTTGAGAAAATGGCAAAGCGTAAAGGCTTTTTGATGTGGAGCTGTAGTCCGCTAACACGATCATCTCACCATGCGGGTGATGATTTTGAAAAGCTTAAAGCGGCGCGTGATGAAAAGCTTGCTAAGATGGCTGCTGAATAGCTGTTAGCGAGTCTATTATATGCCAACGCACGCTGAAAAACGAAATCTTCCCTATACGCCAGAGCAGCTATTTGACCTCGTAGCAGGAGTTGATCGCTATCCTGAATTCTTACCGTGGTGTCTAGCTAGCCGTATTACTAAACGTGATGGGAATGTGTTTTATGCTGATTTAATTATCGGCTATAAAATGGTGCGTGAGAAATTCGGCTCTAAAGTTACGGCACTTCGTCCTGATCATATCCATGTTGAGTATCTTCAAGGCCCAATGAAGTATCTTTCGAACCATTGGAGGTTCATCCCCGAGCCAGATGGGTCAACGACAATTGATTTTTTCGTTGATTTTGAATTTAAAAGTAAGTTTTTTCAGAACCTTATGGGGATGTTCTTTGATAAAGCTGTTAAGAAAATGGTCGAAGCTTTTGAAATGCGTGCTGCAGAACTTTATGCGGCTTCGCCATCAAAACCAGAATAGCGATAGCTTAGCTGTACGTCTTTCCCCTGTAGGGTTTTAAAACTGGTTGTGAGTGAACGATCCAGGCGCATATCATCCCACCCTGAGATATGCATTATGCTTATGATTTCATTTGGTAAATTGGGCTCTATGAATTGGTTGGTATTTTCATCCCACAGAGGTTTTGTCTCACATAACCAATTGCAATAGGCGGGAAGTATTTCAACTGGGTAGTTTTCCAGATAGGTAAGCATACCAAGTGTAAGCTGTTCAGCGGTAAAAACTTTACCTTTAATAAGCGCTTTCTTTACGAGCTCTTGCCAGCGCTTCCAGTGCGGTGCATCAGCACGCATGGCAAAAACGCCTGCATTAAGAACTTGAAATGGCAGAAGTTTTTTAGCTGTTTTGAAGCCAAAAGCTTTTAGTGCATTCGTATAGTAAAAGCCGCGCATTTTGATAGGCATTGCGCCAAGCCATTTTATTCTTATCTGGCGTAGGTAGGATCGATCAGCTTGGCAGGCGATAGCGAGTTTGCCGCGGCGTGCGCCTTCATAATATATATCAAGAGCACGTGGATCTTGAACCCAAGTATCTGCATCCATCCAAATGAATGTCTCATAACCTTTAAATAATTCTGGTATGAAGGGGCGGCAAACGCATGCTTTGAGATATTCACGTCCTCTAATGCGGCTTTCAGGAATTTTCATTGGCCAGTCAGGTTTGACGATTTGATCGACGAGTGGTTTTAGATATTTTACCTGCTCGTCAGTTAAGCCTACATCCATGATGCAAACTGATGCATTTTGCCCCTGTTCAAAGCTGCGCAAAGAATGTAGCCATTCGGCAAGTATAGGGAAATATTTAGCGTTACAGCTAGACACGAAGGCCGTTTTTTTATCGATCATTTTAATATTGCTCCGCTTGGCTAATTAGCAGTTTAAGGGCTGTTTCGGCTGCTTGGCGCTGTATATCTTGCCTACATCCAGTATATATATGGTGCTCAGAATGAGTAAGGCCATGATAATTATGTGTGGCAAAATGCACCAGCCCCAAGGGTTTATCTTGGCTGCCTCCGCTAGGGCCGGCAATGCCTGTGATAGAAACTGATATGTGCGCATGTGCGTTTTTGAGCGTACCTTGGGCCATGGCTATGGCGACTTCTTGGCTAACGGCTCCATGCGTGTTTATAAGCTGCATGTCTACGCCTAGCTCTTCATGTTTTGCGTCATTAGAGTAGGTGATAAAGCCGCGCTCAAAGAAGCTGCTTGCACCAGCAAACTTCGTTATTTCTGAGGCGATAAGCCCGCCAGTACAGCTTTCCGCTGTAGCGAGCATGATTTTCTTTTCTTTCATTATCGCTGCGAGTTTTTTAACCAAGTCCTGCATAGAATGCTCCTGTCAGGATGAGGGCGGCGAATAGGCCAGCAATAATATCATCGCCCATAACGCCAATGGCATTATCAAACTCTTCATCGAAATATGAGACAGGCCATGGCTTTAAGATGTCAAAAATGCGGAAGAAGATAAATGCCGCAACGATCGATATTGGGCTTAATGAAAAGAAATATAGGGCAGGGATTAGTGCGAGCCATTGGCCGGCAACTTCATCTATGACAACATGTTTGCAATCATGGATTTGCGTTTGCTTTTCAAAGCTGTGAGCAGCCCAAAGGCCTATGAGTGTGATGAGTAATATGGCTATTATTAGGGGGATTAAGCCTAAATAATGCGCAATTGCCCAGCCAAATGGAAGGGCGGCGACACTGCCCCATGTTCCTGAAGCTGGCTTTATAAGGCCAGAGTAAAACCAAGTGGCGAGGATTACAGCAGGTGAGAAGAGATTTAAGCTTTTAAGTTTTTCAGCTTCTTGTTCTTTGAGGCTGTCTTGCTCAATTTTTTGTTGTTTTTTTTGCTCTAGAGCTTTGCTTGCTTGGCCTGAATTTATTTCAGTGTCCTCAGTTTGCTCTTCTAAGGCGCCTTCAGGGATTGAAATGCTTACCACAGCTTGTGCGGCTATGCCTTCTTTACGCCCTGTAAAGCCAAGTTTCTCAGACGTAGTGGCTTTGACATTTATGCGGCTTATCGACACCTCACATATTTCCGCGATACGCGCTCTCATTTTTTGCGCATGTGGGCCAATTTTAGGGGCTTCACAAATTAATGTGACATCTGCATTGATTAGCTTTGCACCTTTAGAGCGTAGCAGCTCCATGGCGGCTTGTAGGAATATGGCGCTATCCATATTTTTAAAGCTGTTATCGCTAGGCGGGAAATGAATGCCTATATCACCTGCGCATAGAGCGCCATAAATAGCATCTGTGAGTGCGTGCAGGCCAACATCTGCATCACTATGGCCTTTAAGCTTGTGGGTGTGCTCTATATCTATGCCACATAAGCGAATAGGTCCGTTGCTTTCTAAATCGAATGCATGGACGTCATAGCCTTGTCCGCAACGTGTTTCCATTTCGCTCATAAGATATTTTCTCGCTAATTCCAAATCTTCTGGGTATGTGATTTTTATATTTTCTGGCGATGCCTTCACTAGTTTTACAGGGATTCCATTCTCTGAGACAAGTTGAGAGTCATCTGTGTAGTTTTTATCTGTTTTTGCATTCTTATGCGCAAGGATTATGTCTTTGTAATGAAAGGCTTGAGGGGTTTGCAATGACCATAAGTTATCACGGCTAACTGGCTCTTCACAATGGTTGTTGGCGTCTGATCGGCGTAAGGTACTGCTTATAGGTGATGCCAATGTCGCTGCTTTTTCTGTGTTCATGATGGCTAGCAAATTATAAACATCATCGACACGTACACATGGTCTAGCGGCATCGTGGATTAAGATTATATCTTCAGGTTTTGGGTTGTTAATTGCGAATAGTCCATTATAAATACTATCTTTTCTCTCTTTCCCTCCTGAGACGATATTTATTTTCGGATGCTTCAAATATTTGTTTTGAACCTCACTTGCGTCACTTGATGCTAAAATGAGATGTATTTCGGTGCATTCCTCTAAGGCTAAAAACTTATCAAGACTATGCTCTAAGATGGTCTTGCCTAAAATCTTACTATATTGTTTGGCTTTGGTAGAGCCAAAGCGAGCGCCTATACCAGCTGCTGGGATGAGTAGCTTAAAGTTAGGGTATGTTACTGCTTGGTGGCTCATTCTTGCTTTCTTGGTATTTAAAGTGTAGAAGGGCATAGTTAATTCTTTTCTGTGTTATGGGTTTTAGCAGGTTTGCAGCCCTTGGAAAAGACAACATTTGAAAATTAGTATTACCAGCACATGGCAGCACCAATTCTAAATGATCGTCAGGCGCTATTCTCTTCTTTCACTGAGAAAATGCCAAAGTTTATGCGCTATCTTTTTAGTGACAATGAAAAGAACCGTGTTTGGCAGAATAAGCTTGCTATAGCGCTACTCGTTGCTGTGTTCTTAAGCGGTGTGGCAACTTATGGCGCATTAAGTGAAGCACCTCCCTTTGGTAATGATCCTGATACAGTTATATGGCTTCTTAATCTAGACCTCATTCTTGTTTTAATGATTGTTGGTTTAATTGCTCGGAGGATTGTTTCGGTCTGGAGCGGTCGTAAGCGCGGTTTAGCAGGCTCACATCTCCATGTACGTCTTGTTTACATCTTTAGCATTTTGGCGGCTGTGCCTGCGATTATTATGACCGTATTTTCGGCCTTCTTTTTCCATTTTGGTGTGCAGACTTGGTTTAGTGAACGTGTGCAAACGGCTGTTTATGAATCGCAAGAGGTTGCACAGGCTTATTTAGAAGAGCATACGCAGGTTATCCGTGCGGATACATTGGCGATGGAGAATGATCTTAATAGGCAGGCGGATCTGTTTATGGAGAATGATAAAGCGTTTGATCGAATATTGCAGACGCAATCTATGCTTCGGAACCTCTCTGAAGCGATTGTATTTGATTCTTATGGCCGCGTTTATGCACGTTCAGGACTAACCTTTTCACTAGAGTTTGAAGATTTACCAAGTAATGCGATGGATCGTGCGCGTATGGGTGAAGCTGTTGTGATGACCAGCAGTAACGATGATCGCGTGCGCGCTCTTGTGAAGTTAGATAATTTTATTGATGCCTATCTCTATGTCGGCCGCATGATTGATCCGCGTGTTCTCTCACATTTAGATGCGACTAAACGCGCGTCTCAAGATTATATGGCGCTAGAAGATCGTTATGGTGATATGCAGGTGACTGTTACGCTTATTTTTGTCGTCGTTGGCTTGTTGCTTTTATTTACGGCAATTTGGTTTGGCTTATTGCTTGCACGTCAACTAGCACAGCCGATAAGCGAGCTGATTGATACAGCTGATCGAGTGCGCTCCGGTGACTTTTCTGCGCGTGTTGCAGAAAA
>NZAJ01000056.1 GCA_002687495.1 Micavibrio sp.
ATACGTTGGTATGCGCTGGCTTATTTGGCAGGGTTTTTAATAGGGTGGCGTTACTGCATGCATATAGCAGGATTCGATGAGGGCAAGCGCCCGAATGCTAAGGATATTGATGATTTTCTGCCTTGGGCTATTGTTGGTGTGATTTTGGGTGGCCGTTTGGGATATGTGCTTTTTTATCAGGCGGATTATTATTTTGCTAATCCAGGTGAGATTTACAAATTATGGCATGGGGGGATGTCTTTTCATGGCGGGACTTTGGGCGTGATTGCGTCTATGATCCTTTATTCATGGAGGCAGAAAATTTCATTATTAAGATTGGCTGATTTTGTAGCTGCATGTGCGCCAATTGGCTTATTTTTCGGACGGTTAGCGAATTTTATTAATGGCGAGCTTTATGGGCGTGTGACGCAAAGCTCTTGGGGGATGGTCTTTCCGCATGCGGGCGAAGAGCCGCGTCACCCGAGCCAACTTTATGAAGCTTTCTTGGAAGGGTTGGTTCTGTTTATTCTTCTAGCGGTTGCTGTGCGTATTAAGGCTGTGCGTGATCGTCAGGGCATGGTTGCTGGGCTATTCTTGATTGGCTATGGCGTCTTTAGAAGTGTTGTTGAGCTGTTTAGAGAGCCTGATGCTTATTTAGGGTTATTCTGGGGCAGTATCTCGATGGGGCAGATATTAAGCTTGCCGATGGCCTTGGCTGGTGTGGCTTTATGTGTGTTTGCGTGTGTTTATAAAAATGCGCGCTGTGAGGCTCATTCTGGAATGGCTGTGAAGGATGCTGAGTAGGCTATGGCTGCGTTTCATGATTTAGAGCAGGTGATTAAAGCTAGTATTCGGCAAAATGGGCCTATGGATGTGGGGTCTTACATGTCGTTGTGCTTGTCGCATCCTGAATATGGTTACTATATGAAGCAAGACCCGTTTGGAAAAAGCGGTGATTTTGTGACGGCGCCTGAGGTTTCTCAGCTTTTTGGTGAAATGCTGGGGGCGTGGTGCGCGGATATATGGATGCAGATGGGCGCGCCTGAGCGCTTTATGTTTTTGGAGTGTGGGCCTGGTCGGGGCACGCTTATGGCCGATATGATGCGTAGCACGCGTATGGCAAAAGGATTTCATGCTGCTGCTGAATTGCATCTTTTAGAGATTAGTCCCGCCTTAAAAGCTAAGCAAAAAGAAACGCTTGCGGATTATAAGGTCGAGTGGCATGCGGGGCTTGATACTGTTCCAGATGATGCACCAATGATTGTGATCGGCAATGAGTTTTTTGATGCGCTTCCCTTTAGAAGTTTCCAAAAGCAGAGCGATGGTCAGTGGGCTGAGCGTGTTGTTGCTCTTGAGGGGGGTGGCGAGCAGGCTGGGCTTTGTTTTGGTCTTCGTCCTTTGGGGGTGGAGATGGAGGGGTATATTCCTTTTCATCTTAAAGGGGCGCAAGCGGGTAGCATTTTTGAGGCAGCCCCTGTGCGCCAGAATGTCATGCGTCAGATTGCTGAGCGTATAAAATCGCAAAATGGTGCGGCTTTATTTCTAGATTATGGGCATGCTCAATCGGGGTTGGGTGATAGTTTTCAAGCGCTAAAAGGTCATAAATATGTGGATGTTCTTAAATTTTGCGGAGATGCTGATTTAACATCCCACGTTGATTTTGAGGGGCTTGTTCAAGGGCTTGATCGGCTAGTCGATGTGAGGGGGGCTGTGGAGCAGGGTGCGTTTCTTTGCGCCTTGGGAATAGAAGTGCGCATGCAGATGCTAGCGCAGAAAATATCTGAACAAGAGGCGTTTGCTTTGCAAAAAGGTTTGCAGCGTTTGATTGCATCAGATCAAATGGGGGCGTTATTTAAAGTTGTTTACATGGGAGCGCTTGATGGTCACCGAAAAATTGAACCTTGCGGGTTTTGAAGAATTTTATTACATCTCGCGCGCTTTTAAAGAAAAACATGGGGGGGATGTCTTTCATGGTTTTTTCACGCGCCATGGTGGCGTAAGCACAGATCTATATAGTAGCTTGAATTGCGGGCTGGGCTCTGGTGATGATCACCATAAAGTTACGCAAAATCGACGTCTTGTTGAAGAGCTCTCTGGTGCAAAAAAGAATAGCCTGGTGAGCTTGTATCAAATTCATAGTGCGGAGTGCGTTATTGTCGATCAGCCCTTGGGGGATGATGCACGACAAGAAGGTGATGCGCTTGTCACGGATAAAGCAGGGATCTTGCTTGGTATTTTAACGGCCGACTGCGCACCAGTTTTATTTAGCGGGCGTAAAAAAGATGGCAGCCAAGTCGTAGGGGCTGCACATGCCGGATGGGGCGGTGCGTTTAAAGGTGTGCTCTCACAAACGGTTGAAAAAATGAAAAGTTTGGGTGCGGAGTTAGAAACGATTAGCGCATGTATTGGCCCTTGTATCTCTCAAGAATCTTATGAGGTTGGCCGTGATTTTTATGAGCGCTTTCTTGAGCAAGACCAAGAGAATGCCGCATTTTTCATTCCAAGCGCGCAAGCAGAGCATTACATGTTTGATTTGCCTGCTTATGTACGCAAACAGTTAGAAGCTGCGGGTGTTAAGCAGATAGAGCATAAGGACCTCGATACATATTTTAATGAAGAGGATTTCTACAGCTATCGGCGGACGACACACCGTAAAGAACCTGATTATGGACGTCAGATTTCGGTCATAAAAATCAATGAATAATAGCTTTAGCTAAATTCGCTGAAGGTAAGTGTTGATTTTTTTATTCGTTTTTACTTATAGTGCGCGCATATTAAAGACATGCGCATTATTGCAGTTTATTTAGAGTTATAAAAATAAGGCTAAAGTTATGAAACTCATCTCAGGAAATTCTAATCGTGCACTTGCAGAAGCTATCTCTTCTTATTTAAATGTGCCATTAACGCAAGCTTCAGTTAAACGCTTTGCGGATAACGAAATTTTCGTTGAGATCATGGAGAATGTGCGCGGTGAAGATTGTTTCTTTATTCAATCTACATCCTATCCTGCGAATGACCATTTGATGGAGCTGCTTATCGCGATCGATGCGCTGAAGCGTGGTTCTGCGCGCCGTATTACAGCGGTTATTCCTTATTTCGGTTATGCGAGACAAGATCGTAAAACGGGTGGCCGTACTCCGATTTCTGCGAAATTGGTTGCTGATTTGATTACAGCAGCTGGAGCGGATCGCGTTCTTACGATGGATTTGCATGCCGGTCAGATTCAAGGCTTTTTCGATATCCCAGTTGATAACCTTACTGCTGCGCCAGTATTTGCGCCGCATATCCAAGAGCGTTTTGAAGGTGAGAGATTATGTATTGTATCACCTGATGTTGGGGGGGTGGTGCGTGCGCGTCACCTTGCAAAACGCTTAGGCGCTGATTTGGCGATTATTGATAAGCGCCGTGAAAAAGCCGGTGTATCCGAAGTGATGCATGTCATTGGTGAGGTTGATGGTAAAGTTTGTATTCTGGTTGATGATATTGTCGATAGTGGTGGCACCTTGTGTAATGCTGCGAGCGCTTTGATTGAGCATGGTGCTAAGCAAGTTCACTCATATGTTGTTCATGGCGTGTTGTCTGGCAATGCGGTTGAGAAGGTCGAAAAATCACCTATGGAGAGCTTGGTTATCACAGACTCTATTTGTGTGAGAGAAGATGTTGCAGACTCTAAGTCTGTCATCCCGCTTTCAGTTGCGCCGCTTTTTGGTGAGGGGGTTCTCCGTACTGCGGAAGAGCGTTCAATCTCAGCACTTTTCAAGTAAATCTATAGTCTTTCGTTAGAGCGCTTAGGCACATCTTTTAAAACTCTTCACTCCGTTTGTCGGATTTTAATAGGGGGGTGGGGTAGCCTATTGTTTTTAAAGGATTTGTATTCAGTTTGTTTGTAAATACAATTCTGGCGCTTATGAATTAAATATAACAGCTTTTAGGAATTTATTCAAGATTCAGTTTTTCCTTGATCTTTGGGGCTAAAGCCCTTAAAAAGCCTCAATTACTTAACAGGCCTAAATCCCCCCTGGAGGTGGGCCACATATTAGAAGGAAAAGCTAATGTCTAAGAACTATGCAATGGCGGCAGCAAACAGAGACGGTGCAGGTAAGGGGATCGCACGCGCTCTTCGTCGCGAAAATCGTGTTCCAGCGGTTATCTATGGAGATAGCAAGGAACCAGTAACAATTTCCCTTTCAGCACGTGATATTAACGTAGAATATAACAAAGGCCACATGTTCACACAGCTATGTGATTTGGACGTAGATGGTTCTAAGCACCTTGTTTTGGCGCGTGATGTTCAGGTTCACCCTGTAACTGATGTTGTTATGCACGTAGATTTCTTGCGCGTGACTAAGAAAACAAAAATCGCAGTTGATGTTCCTGTTAAATTTATTGATGAAGAGCAGTCACCTGGTTTGGATCAAAAAGGTATCTTGAACGTTACACGTTATACTGTTGAACTTCTTTGTGGCGCGACAGAGATTCCTGAGCAGTTAGAAGTTAGCCTTGCAGGTAAAGAGCATGGCGATGCTGTTAAGATGAGTGATGCGAAGCTTCCTGCTGGTACATCTCCTGTTATTTCAGATCGTGATTTCACAATCGCAACTATTCTTGCACCACGTAAGCTTGAAGAAGAAGCACCTGCTGAGGGTGAAGAAGCTGCTGCTGAAGGTGAAGCTGCTGCTGAAGAAGCACCTGCAGAAGAATAAAAATTATAAGCATCCCCATCAAAATGGGGATCTTTTTCTTTTAGAAGTTGAGATCCCCGCTTATTGCGGGGATGCTTTTTTATGAGCTGGAATTTTTTTAAAAAAGCAGAGAGTGATATGTGGCTTTTAGTTGGGCTTGGTAATCCGGGAAGTAAATATGAGGGTAACCGTCATAATGTCGGGTTTCATGTTATTGATGCTTTGGCGGATGAATATGGGATAGGCCCTTTTAAGTCTAAGTTTAATGCGGAAATAGCAGAAGGTCGTATTGGCGATCAGAAGGTTGTTTTGCTCAAGCCGCAAACATATATGAATGAGAGCGGACAGTCTGTTGGTAAGGCGTTGAAATTCTTTAAAATTACTAAAGCGCGTACTGTTGTGTTCCATGATGAATTGGATTTGGCGCCGGGTAAGATGCGTGTGAAGATGGGCGGCGGTGTTGCTGGGCATAACGGGCTGAAGTCTATTCGTGCGCATTTGGGAACACCAGATTTTCGCCGTGTGCGTATTGGTATTGGTCACCCTGGGGATCGCAACCGTGTTAGCGGTTATGTTTTGAGCGATTTTTCTAAGGCTGAAAAGCCTATGGTCGAAGATATGGTGAATAGTTTATCTGCGAAGATTGATATTTTGTTGAATGGTGAAGATGAACTCTATATGACGAGAGTTTCAGAGGCGTTGCCTAAATAAGAAGGGATAAATGAATGAGTTTTAATTGTGGTATTGTTGGTCTGCCGAATGTTGGTAAATCTACGCTTCATAATGCTTTGACTGCGACGCAAGCTGCGCAGGCAGCGAATTTCCCATTCTGTACGATTGAGCCGAATGTTGGCCGTGTGGCTGTGCCTGATACGCGCTTAGATGATATTGCTAAGATGGCGGGCTCTCAGAAAATTATTCCTGCACAGCTTGAGTTTGTGGATATTGCGGGGCTTGTTAAAGGCGCATCAAAAGGTGAGGGGCTTGGTAACCAGTTCTTGTCTAATATCCGTGAGACGGATGCGATTATCCATGTTTTGCGTTGTTTTGAGAATGATGACATCACGCATGTTGAAGGTTCGGTTGATCCGATCCGTGATGCGGAAACGATTGAAACAGAATTAATGCTGGCTGATCTTGAAAGCGTTGATCGTCAGATTACCAATTTGCAAAAGAAAGCGCGTGGTAATGATAAAGACGCTAAGCTGATGCTTGATTTGGCTGAGAAGGTGAAGGCTGTGCTTGAGAATGGGCAGCCTGCGCGCACAGTTGAAGTTGATGAAAAGGATGCGGATGAGCGCCGTGCTTTTAAATTGCTACAGCTTCTTACTGCCAAGCCTATTCTTTATGTTTGTAATGTAAATGAAGATGATGCGGCTAGCGGCAATGCGCAGACTAAACGCGTTGAAGAGATGGCATCTGCGCAAGGGGCGCAAGTGGTTGTAATTTGCGCTGCGATTGAGGAAGAGATTGCGCAGCTAGATACTAAAGAAGAGAAGATGGAATATCTTGAATCTATGGGCTTGAGTGAGCCGGGTTTGGATAGAATCATTAAGGCTGGCTTTAAGCTTTTAGGTTTGCAGACTTATTTTACTGCGGGGCCAAAAGAGACGCGTGCTTGGACGGTGCGTGTTGGAGCGAAAGCACCGGAAGCTGCGGGGTGTATTCACTCTGATTTTGAAAAAGGCTTCATTAAGGCTGAAGTGATTGCGTTTGAAGATTACTTAAATGGCGGCGAGCAGGGTGCAAAAGATGCGGGTAAAATGCGTCAAGAAGGTAAGGAATATGTCGTGGCGGATGGCGATGTCATCCTCTTCCGCTTTAATGTTTAAGTGCGATGTTTAAACTTTAGGTGCGGCTGTTGTTAGCTCATTTACTTGCGCTGTCTGCTCAAGTTCTGCAGCGTCTTGCGCTGGTGCTTCAGTAACATTTTGCACAGAATTGTTAAATGGTGATTTGATCACAGCTTCTCTGTGGGTGAGGAAGTCGCGCCCATCTTTTTTAGAGTTCTCTAAGATCTTTTGCATAGCTTTGTCTGCAACGCCAAGAGCTTCATCTTTATTTTGAAGAAACGCTCTGCGATCTGATTCAGCGATCTTACCTACTGGGATTTCTTCTACAGCGCTGTATAGGGCTTGTATTGCATATGAGCGTAGAAGATCTGTCTTTGGACCTCTCCAGCTGAAATACGCGCTTCTTACAGCTTCTAGATCTTCAGCAGTGATGCGGTCATTACTATTGCTATCTGTGTGCTCTAAACGCTTAGCGAGAAGAGATTTCATATGGTCGATGATTTCATCTTTATTGGATGTAACAGCCTGATAAAATTCCTCATGAATATCGACATTATCTTCATTTTCGTATCTGAATGGCTCAACCATATTTCCTTCTTCATCTTGGATGAGGAAGCTAAAGCCTTGCTCTGTATCTGTTGAGCTGATCCAGCCTGCTTCTTGTATCGAGTATTTGAGCTCAAATTTATGATCCGCTGTTTCAATCGTGAGTGACTGAAGGCTCATGGCTTCTTCATATTGCTCGATAGAGAAGAGGACATTTTTATGTGTGTTGATGTAAGACTGAATTGTTCTAAGTGCTCTTGACTCATCTGTTTGCTCATAAGTCATATGCTGTCCGTTATAAGAAGATTTAAGGCTATCGTGATAATAGCGATCGAACTTGTTTTCGTCTGCTAGGTAATAACCAATCGGCAAGCCATCTATTTCTGTTGGTAGGCCGTGTTTTGTAGCAAGTAATTCTGTTCTGCTTAAGAAGTTAGCGTCAGTGTAATTTTCTTTTAAGCTATCAATTTGATCTTGTGTGAAGTTTACTTCACTGGCCATATCAATCATAAGATCAGGGAAGATCATTTGAGCAGTAGCTGGATCAATATCGTATTTCTCAATGAACTCAGCCATTTTTGTTGTCTTTAGATAGATTTCACTACCAACACCTGTCACATCTAATCCAGATGCGCCAAGATAAATATTATAGATTTCATCCAAATCATCCATGGCTTCGACGGGTAAGATGCCAAGTTCTATAAGAGCTTTTGCATTATCTTCGGCGGCATCGATTTCAAGCTTACCGATGGCGGCGCCAGCAACAGCACCAACTAAGCCCCATTTAGTTGCCTTTGCGAAACCTTTTGAGAAATCTTTTGCAGTGTGGAATAGGCCTGAGCTTACAGCTTTAAATGCGCTTTTTAAGAAGCCAGGTTTTGTCGTTACGAGTTTTTTAAACTGGAATGCGTAAAGATCACGGCCAAGAATATAGTTATCCAAAACAGCCGATAGTTTTTGCGGTTTTGCTGAGAGGACGTCTTTTGCTAGCTGAGCTGCATCATCAACTGTGTTGATGAGTAATTTATGGTTTTGATAGTTTTTAAATTTAGAGTCACTAATGCCGGCATTTTTGAGCAGAGATTTTTGCTCATTCATTAATTTTACTTTTTGAGATGCGCTTAAATCGTTGTTCAAGCGCACTTCATTGATGAGGCGTGCTTTCTCAGCCGCTTGCAGCTGCGCTTCTGTAAAGCCTAATTGTGTGCGTAAGATTTCTCTCGGCTGTGTAGATGGGTTAGTTACGCGCTCTGGTCTATAGTCTGGGGCGTTACGTGTTTCAATTGTATGATTTGGTTTTGAAGCCTGTTTATACGCATCGCTTATATGCGCTTTTGCGGCATTGGTTACTGGGCCAGCGGCTCTTGCTGCAGCTCTTGCATTACGCACAGCTGCGGCTACTGGGCCAGCTTTGGCCGCTTCACCAGGAATGTTATCGCTATATTCTTCTGGCGCTAGGTTATTATCAGCAACAGGATCAACTGGTGTGATGATGATCTCTGGCGTCTCTCCATCATTTGTATTTTCGTCACTGTTATCTGGATTATCGCTGTCATCACCATCTGGTGAAGGAGTAGGGGCAGGCGTTGGCTCTGGCTTAGGTTGGAAGCGTCTTAGTTTTTCTTGCTCAACGAAGAGGTCGCGATTTGGATCGTACTGTCCTTTTTTTCTTAATGTTAACAAGTATGTATAGCTGTTCGCTAGATCCATATCTTTGATATAGTTCTCAAATGTTTGCGCGTGCTGAGGGTTAATGGCATTGAGCTTTTGCTTTATCTCTTCATAGCTAAGATCGTAATTACGCACGCGGTTATTGGTGTTTTCTTTAAAGAAAACAGAGATAGCGTCTTGATCACCATTAAAAATATCATTGAGTTCGAAGCCATGTAAGCGCACAAAATAATCTGCGAGAAGGTCTTGGTGAGGCGCGCCATAACGGCCATTCCAGCTGTCGTCATCGCTCCATTGAGTATAGCCTTGCTCATCAAATTGAAGCTGGCCGTTTGCGTCTTTTGTTGGCTCGCCAATACGTGCAGGCACATGGTCATTACAATATGGCTCGTAGTAATTATTGACAACGCGCGCATAGAGCTCGTTATCAAACATGTCTGGGCGTACTTCTTGAACTACAGCGCCAAGGAAGGCTGCTTTGAAGTTGTTTCCTAGGCGAGCATATTCTAGGCCTTCATCTGCTTTATATCTAAGAAGGCTTTGCTTGAAGTCTTCTGTAACGTTGCGGCTGTAGCCACTTTCGCGAGCGATTTTTTCAGCAGCCTTCATGAGGTCTGCTTCTGAGATTTTTGCTAGACCATCTTTAAAGAGCTGCTCTTGATCATCACGAGAGAGGGATTTTAGCGCATCATAACCATCTGGTACAAAATTGTTTTCATTCGGACCGCGTAGATAATCTATACGGCGCATATAATCAGGATCGCCAAGTTGTGGCCCTGGGAAAGAAGTGAAAACAATATCAACGTCTTTTGCGTAAGGGTTGAAGAAGATTGTTTTGCCGTCTTGTTTATATTCGCCAAGCATCGCCTGTGAAATATGACCGAGCGTGCTTTCATGTTCATTTATGAAAGCTTGTAATTCATCTTTTGTTGCGCCGTCTTTTGGTTTTGCATCGCTGAGAACTTCGATTGCATAAATTTCAAAACGTAGGCGGGCATAGTCGCGGATTTCTTGGCGTGATGCTGTTGTTTTATCACCAAAATACGCTTCAATAGCGGCTTTTTGCTCTGGGTTGTTTGTATTGTAAAGATCGGAGACTGGTAGCGCCTCGCCATCTTTTAAGCGATCGATCTTAGAGTAAGCATCAAGCGAGAAGAAATTATCGCGGATATATGTGTTATCAAGTGCATTTTGGTGCGCTTGTGGATCATAGCCTTGACCGCTATTCATAAAGGTGAACATTTCAAAGACTGTTTGGCCACGATTATAATCTTCACTCGCATTCTTAAGCTCTGAGCCATAACCATCATAAGATGTTGCTAGGCTTGTCGCGATTGCGAGGAAGTTATTAATGTCGGTTTCACTTTGCTCTTTTTTTAGAGCTTCGATAATTGCACTTTTTCTTAGCTTTTCAGCGTCTAGGTCTGAGCTGTCAATTTCCTTTAGGATCTCATTGAGAACAGGGCTGTTGGCAAATATTTTGCGTGCCGCTTCTTTTTGCTTTTCGAGTGTTTCTAATCTGCGCTCTTCTTTTTCTTCCGGGCTTTCTTCAGCATGTAGAGCGTAAAATTCATAATCAGCAGTTTTTATG
>NZAJ01000057.1 GCA_002687495.1 Micavibrio sp.
GCCAAGAAATATGGCTTAGAGATCAAACAAGTCATCTCCGGTGATGACGCTGACCTTGAAAAAGAAGCCTATACAGGCGCGGGCAAAGTGATTAACTCCGCTGATTGGCTCAATGGAAAAACCATCGAAGACGCCAAAGCCATCGTCATTCAGAAATGTGAAGAAGACGGCTCTGGATACGGCAAAACCCAGTACCGCCTGCGTGATTGGGGCATCAGCCGTCAACGCTATTGGGGTTGTCCAATCCCAATCATCTATTGTGAGGATTGCGGCGCGGTGCCAGTGCCGGAAGACCAGCTCCCTGTGACACTTCCCAAAGATGTCTCATTCGATAAACCAGGCAATCCGCTTGTCCATCACCCGACATGGAAATACTGCGCTTGCTCGAAATGCGGTAAAGACGCCACCCGTGAAACTGATACCTTCGATACATTCTTTGAAAGCTCATGGTATCAATTCCGCTATCTAGATTCTAAAAATGAAAGTGCGCCGGTCGCTAAAGACAAAGCCGATTACTGGCTTCCTCAAGGTAAAGGCGTTGACCAATATATTGGCGGCGTTGAGCATGCTGTGCTTCACCTGCTTTATGCGCGCTTTTTCACCCGCGCTATGAAAGAATGCGGCTATGTGAACACAGATGAACCATTTTCTGGCCTCTTCACCCAAGGCATGGTCACACACGAAACATACCAAGATGCAGATGGCAAATGGATGTTCCCAAGTGATTATGAAGCCTTAAGCGCAGACGAAAAGGCCAAAGCAAAAGTTGGCCCATCAATTAAGATGTCAAAATCCAAGAAAAACGTCGTCGATCCGGCCGATATCATGGATACATACGGCGCAGATGCAGCGCGTCTCTTCATTTTATCCGATAGCCCGCCAGAGCGCGATTTAGAGTGGACGGAAAGCGGCATTGAAGGTGCATGGAAGTTTGTAAATAAAATCCACCGCATCATTACAGCTTACAAACCCTACCTTCCAGCAAATGAGGTAGCAAAACCAACACAATTCGCAAGCGACATTATTGAGTTACGCTCTAAGGCCCATAAAGCCATCACAGGCATCGGTACAAGTATAGAGGCTTTTGCCATGAACAAAGCCGTCGCACAAATACGCGAGCTCTCCAACGCAATTGCCTCTCCTGAACAAGCTGAGAGCTATGTGAAGATGGAAGGCGGCGACTGGGCGATAAAAGAAGTGCTTGAAATCTTCATCAAGCTCATCAATCCAATCATGCCGCACCTTGCCGAAGAGCTATGGCAAGTATTAGGCCATGAGACACTTCTCGCAAATGAGCCTTGGCCACAAGCCGATGAAAGCCTACTTAAAGACGATACAGTGACTATCGGCGTTCAGGTGAACGGTAAGATGCGCGCGCAAATCACGCTCTCTCCCGATGCAAAAGAAGAAGAAGCGAAAGAAGCCGCGCTTGAACAAGACAATGTCCAAAAATTCATAGAAGGCAAGCAAATCCGCAAATTCATCTATGTGCCTGGCAAAATCGTCAATCTCGTAGTAGGCTAAACCATATGAAAAAGGCGCTTCTGACACTTACATTGCTAATGCTTACCTCTTGTGGCTTTCACCCTGTTTATGGTGTTAATAGATACACCCAGACAGGCGTTGAGCAATATCTTGAGCAAATCCACATCGGCAATATTAAAGACCAAGAAGGCCAGTTTCTTCGTAATGAGCTGATAGATCGCTTTTACCGCAATAATCGTCCTCAGAACCCGCAATATACGCTCTCTATCGATGAAATTAACGAAAGCCAAACTTCGATCGATATTACTGAAGACGCTGACGCAACGCGAGGACAGCTAAAAATGAATGTCCGCTTTATCCTGAGCGACAATTCAAGCAAAACAGAACTACTCTCCAGAGAGCTTACATCGATCGCGAGCTATAACATTCTCACAAGTGAGTTTACAAACCGTGTCTCTGAACAAAATGCACGTGAAAATCTCATAAGAGATATTGCTAGACAAATAGAGTTAAACATCGCGCTCTATTTTAAGAAAAATAATTCATAAATTTTCTTGACGAATAAGCTCAGCTCAATTAGTAATCAATCATATTTGCTCATCACAGCAAATTATACGTGGAATTTGATGGACTCAGCTTGCACCACGATAAAAAAGCTAAAGCGCTACGGACTTAAGCAAAAGCTTCTCCCGTAGTTCTCCATAAATTGGACGACTATTGCGGGATAGCTCATAGGCTTACACCTTATATTTTCCCAAATAGTCAAAATTATTTTAACGCCAAGCTCTATGAGCTTGCATTTGATATTTGGATAAAACAATGACGATCACAGTAGTATCAGCGCCAAACGCTAAACTCGATATAATTTTAAACGGCCAAACAATAGATTCATTACAAGAAGTCTTTGCAAGAAAAGGCGGCAGCACCAATGAAGATATCGCTCAAGCTTATGCAGACGTTATAGAGCAGGAGCAAACCTTGCCACTTTCAGCGCAGCAAAGAGATCAAGTCTTTTTTGCCATTAACGCACTCGACTATCAAAAATAGAAATTATTTCTGGATTATATTTACATAATATTGTATAAAGAATTCTCTAAAGCGTAAAATTAAGGTTATAAATGTCACTCATCTTACCTCAAAACTATCCTGAAGATATAATATTCCACACTACAGATTTTGCTCAAAGCAAACCTAAAGGCAAAATAATAAAACTCGCGCTCCTTAATACAATGGCGAACACCTTGGAGACAGAAGCGCAGTTACTAAACCCATTAAGCGATATAGAAGGTTACGATGTAGAAATTACATTTTTTACACCAAGTGCTATACTGAACAGCAGTGCTATAAAAATAAAAGAAGCTGAACCTAATGCAGATATAAGCAAATATGAACATCGCATTAAGTTTCATCGTTCCTTAGAAGATTTTAACCCGGAAGAATATGATGGCGCGATTCTTACAGGCGCACCAGTAGCTAGTGAACCATTACAGCAGCGCGAAGAAGGAAAAGGTGTTACATATTTCGAAGAATATATAGCTACCTTAGATAAAATTAAGCAATCAAATACACCTACGCTTGCTATATGTTGGGCTAGCCATGTTGCATTAAACCATTTTTATGAAGTGCCACGCCATAAAAGAGAGCAAGGCAAACTCACCGGCGTTTTCAACGTTTTAAATCAAAAGCCAGAGCATAAATTAATGAATAATGTTGGAGACGGTTTTGATTTGCCAGTTTCCAGAAATTATTTATCCGATGAAGCCTTGTTGCAAGCGAATGTCATACCACTAGCCTCATCAGAAGAAACAGGCACAGCACTAGCAGCCGATAAAGATGGCCCATTCATATATATGACTGGTCACCTAGAATATGACCCACAAACGCTTAGGGAAGAAGCAATCCGCGATATACATTGCAAAGGTTTAATGACGACAAATGAAAATAGAGGCGCACCAATCCCTAGAAATTACGACATTCATGCTCCAGCCTTTTCATGGAAAGAAGCACGTAAAACTATCTTTGGTAACCTTATGAGCTATTTTGCAGATGCACGAGATAATAAACAATCAACGCAGCCACATAGCGCTAATGAAAACAATACGCCGCAACAACAACCATCACAATTACAGCATCTTGCAGCAGGATAGACATGTCAAAAATTGAAGAATTCAATAAAGAACGAGCAGACTATAATGAAGTTCTGGCAAAATATGCCAATAGACAGCAAAAAACCTTCTACGGCCTGGATGCAAAAACATATGAAGGCGGTGCGCTAAATAAAAAAACCAAAGAGCTTCTGGGCTTTACATCCTCACTCGTCCTTAGATGTGATGACTGCATACTCTACCACCTCATTGAGTGCGCAAAGTCCGGCGTAACATCAGAAGAGCTAAGCGAAGCTGTTTCAATTGGCATGCTTGTCGGCGGTTCGATCACCATCCCTCATATAAGAAGAGCAATGAAAATATGGGATGAAGAGCTAGCGCCAGAATAAACTCTACAAAAATTACAATAAAAAAAGCGCTAACCATTTGCAATCAGGCGACATAATCACATATTGTTTGAACTTGATATCTCAAATAAGGCTTAAACGATATGTCCGATGTAAATGCTAGCGACACAACAATCATTAATGCAAAAGAGGATATATTCGATTTATATCTCGGCGTTGGCGACAAACCAATGAAAACAGGCCTAGAGGTCGAACTGGCCTTTATAGACCCAAGCTCTGATAACCTCACGCCCATGTCAGTCGAGCAAAATAAAGCTCTAAAAAGAGCCTCAAACGCCGCTTGTAGCGGCACAGAAGCCAGAAATGAACCAACATCTGAAATGCTAGAAATTGGCTCCAAAGCAGGCACAGCAGACCAGCTAGAAGAGATCATTAATAATGCACAAACCCATATTAATTGCCTATGCCATCAAGCCTTGCTTTTAGGGCTAAAACGCTCCTATTTTCAGAACCTACCCGATAAAACTGCACAAAACCTACTCAGCAGTATAATGGACGTAGAACGTTACCAAGCCTTCTTTTCACCACCAAGAGACGACATGAAAGGCATAGCGGCATACTTTTCAGTCTGTAAATCCAATCAAGTATCTATCAGCTATAAAGATCCAGACTTTCTACTTAAAAACTTAAAAAGATTATATGCTCTAGCGCCTTTTCTTTTCATGCTGACAGATAATACAGCGCCTTTTAATGAAGCAAAACCATTCCCAGGCCATGCAGGCATGCATCATAGACACTCTCTAAAAAATCGCGGCGGCGTACCTGAATATCTTTACACCAGCAATAACGGCATAGAATATCTAGAAAATCATATCGATCATGTAATGAATAATCCGCTCTTCGTCCATTACAATGAAGAAGGTAAACTGATCCGCCTTCCTACCGGTACATTTGAAAGCTTTAATAGCCTCCGCGATAAAGGACTAAATACTGCAACAAATTACTATTTCTCACAAAGTGTATTATGGCCAGATGTTAAGATCGCCGCACTTAAAGATAGTGAAGAAAATGTCATAGGCCATCGCTATGAAGCGCGTATGTTTGGCGTAGGCATTCACCAACATGCCTCTGCACAGCTTATCACTGCAGCTCTAGCTTTTGATGAAAGTTTCGCGCAAAAAATAGATGAGCTATTAATCGACACTGGCTTTAATATAAATAAACCGCTTACTCTAAAAACCCCTCTAGAAAGCGCCTATAAAGCCGCAAGAGAACATAACCAACAATATCTAAATATTGCCTATGGTAATGATACAATGCAAAATTTTGCAATTAAATTTGCTAGCCTACTCGAACAATCAAAACTCCTAGAGAACTTCGGAAAATATTTAGAGCCTATATTAACAATATGCAGGACAGGCTATACAGATTCAAAAGTTAACGCGCTTATCTTTGATACACTTGAAAAAACAAAAGCTTTCCAGCAGAGCTATGATCCATCAATTTTCAATAAAGCAGATAAATGCACTTATCAGCTTTTCGAAGAGCAAATTAAAGCCTTAGAAACGAATGCTGCCTAAAAATGAAATTAAGCTTTAGAGACATAGAACCTTTCGTACGTAAGCCAAATCCACAAGCGCGTGTTATCTTGGTTTATGGGCCCGATAACGGCTTAATCAAAGAACGTGCAAGCATGATGGGCAAAACCATAATCGCTGATCTCAACGACCCGTTTAACGCTGTAACCCTTTCAGCAGGGCAAATCGCAGAAGATCCTGCAAGACTAAGCGATGAAGCCAACTCTATCTCAATGATGGGCGGTGATCGCCTTATACGCATTGAAGACGCAACAGATAAGCTCACCCCCCATATAAAAACATATCTGGAAAACCCATCACAAAGCACGCTCACAATCATAGAAGCTGGCGAGCTGAGCACGAGAAGCTCACTTAGAAAACTCTGTGAATCAGCTAAGAATGCGGCCGCCGTTCCGTGCTATATAGAAGATGAACGCGATGTAAGCCGCTTCATCAGAACCGAGCTTCACAATCAAAAAATCAACATAGAAAATGACGCCCTCACATGGCTCGCAGCAAATATTGCAGGCGATAGAGCAAGAGTTCGTGCCGAATTAGAAAAACTCATAACCTATAAATATAATGATAATAGCCCTGTGACGATCGAAGACGTAACCGCATGTTGCGGCGAAGCCGGCGCCCTAGCGCTTGATGATCTGATCAATGCCGTGGCTAGCAACAACCCAGAGCGAGCAATAAAAACCTATAATAAGCTAAACGAAGAAGGCGTGCCATTTATCGTCATTTTACGATCAATACAAAACCATTTCATAAGGCTTCACTCAACACGCGCCTATATTGATAACGGCCTATCCATAGAAGAAGCGACCAAGAAGCTTTCTCCGCCTTTATTTTTCAAAGCTAAACCCGCTTTTCAAGCACAGCTCTCAAGATGGCGTTTAAACTCAATAAGCCGCGTTTTAGAGCGTTTAAATACACTAGAAGCACAATGCAAAAGCACAGGCGCCCCCATAGAAACGCTCTGCGCTCAAACTGTACTCGCAATAAGCAAAATGCGCGGTTAAATCTTAATTACGCAAGCGATTAGGCAAGCCATTTTGTGGCATCGTCAATAAACGTCTCATCAGTTCATCCATCTGATCTATAGAAGAAAAGTGAATGGAGATTTTGCCAGAGCGACCATTCGCACTATCAATATCAACTTGCATACCAAGCGCATTCGTAAGCTCATTCTCAACGGCAACTACATCTGGGTCTTTGCTATTTGATACAAAGCTTTGCGCCCCCTCAGAGCTTGAGCTGGAAGAAGAGCCAGAGCCAATAGATGATTTTTTCTTGGCTGTAGATGAGCTAGATTTACTAGACACAAGTTTCTCTGTCTCACGCACGCTTAAATTACCTGCAATAATCTCGTTAGCAAGCTCTAAAGCATTCTCAGCGGTAATAAGAGCGCGCGCATGCCCAGCAGACAGAGCGCCGGAGCTCACTTGCTGCTGAACTTCATCAGGCAAATTTAATAGTCGAGTAATATTTGCGATGTAAGAACGGCTTTTACCCATAGCTTTCGCTAGTTTTTCTTGGGTATATTCATATTCTTCCATCAATTTCTGAAAGCCGACAGCTTCATCAATTGGATCTAAATCCTCACGCTGCAAGTTTTCGATCAGCGCTATTTCATAGGCCTCAACATCTGAAATCTCAAGAATAACAACAGGCACTTGATGTAATTGCGCCTTTTGCGCCGCTCTCCAACGACGCTCACCAGCGATAATCTCATATTCATCACTCTGGCCATCAAGAAGACGAACAAGAAGTGGCTGTAACACACCATGCTGTTTAATAGAATCTGCTAGCTCAGACAGAGCTCCTTCATCAAAATTACGGCGCGGCTGTCCTATGCCTGGGCGAAGCTGGTCAACGCCTAACATCGTCTTAGCTTTTTGGATGCTCGCTTCATCTAAGCTCTGCAATTGTGTAGGAAGATCCTCATCATCTTCAAACAAAGCATTTAAACCACGACCAAGACCACGGCCTTTAGGATTCGGTATTTCTCCACTCATTCTATCAATCCTTCATTATACTAATACTGTTTTATCCACATATTGTTTCACGTGAAACATAAATGATTTAAAAGTTAAGCAACACTTCTAGCTTCTTTGGCGATTTGTCTTTCGCGTTTGATCATTTCGCTCGCTAAATGAATATAAGCACGTGCACCAGCACATTTCATATCATAAACGATCGCTGGCAATCCAAAAGAAGGCGCCTCAGATAAGCGGACATTGCGTGGAATAACTGTCTTATAGACCTTATCACCAAAGAAAGAACGCACATCATTCTCCACCATTGAAGTCAGGTTATTACGCTGATCATACATCGTCAGAACTACGCCTTGTATATCAAGCTCAGGATTGTAACTCTTACGCACGCGCTCAACTGTCTTTGTAAGATGTGAAAGACCTTCCAATGCATAAAACTCACACTGTAATGGTACAATCAATGAATCAGCAGCCACTAAAGCATTAAGCGTTAATAAGTTCAATGAAGGTGGGCAGTCCATGATCACATAGTCATAGCCCATAGGACGACGCAAAGCATCGCGCATACGAAATTCACGATTATGGGCTGTCACAAGCTCAATCTCAGCTCCAGATAGATGCACAGAGGATGGAACAATATCTAGATTAGGAACTTTAGTTGTTGCAGCAGCTTCTTCAACGCTAGCATCACCAAAAAGCACATCATATGCACTACAACGTATCATAGCGCGTCGCACGCCAAGACCTGTTGAAGCATTGCCTTGCGGATCCAAATCAACGATTAAAACACGCTTACCAACTGCAGCTAAAGCCGTCGCCAAATTGATAGCTGTAGTCGTCTTGCCAACGCCACCTTTTTGGTTCGCCATTGCCAATAAACGAGGACGATCATAAGCCTTATAATGACGTGACGCCTCATGAGAAGCATCGTTATTTGCGGGCTCTTTACGCAGAGACAAGTGATCATTCCGGGCAGACGCCATGGTGAAACCTTTCTTGATTTGAAGCTGTATAGATGAGTTTAAACTGACAGAGATTCGTAAAATCAACAACCAGTGAAGCAAAAAAATCGACTCTTATGCACCGCTTATTTTAAAGAGTCTTTTCAATGCTTTGCGCTTATGTTTTTAAGATGAAGAATCACCGCGGA
>NZAJ01000058.1 GCA_002687495.1 Micavibrio sp.
GAAACGAACGGTAGGTAAGGGTTTTCCCTTATCGGTGATGGAGTGTAAAATGAGTGAAGCAACAATTGAAGATGCTGATTTTGAGCCAGTAGAAGAGGCTACTAAGCCCGTTGAGGGGCCTGTGGAACGTGTTAGGCGTGAAGTAGAATCTTATGTCGCTAGAATTAAGGCTAAAGCTCAGAATTCTATTTCAAAAGCAGAAGAAAAAGCTGCAAAAAAATTAGCGGCTGTAGAAGAAAGAGAAGCAGAAAAGCTAAGAAAGGCGGCTCTTAAAGAGCAGCAGAGAGCAGCGAAAGAGGCTGCCGCGCTACAGGCTGCACGTGAAGTCAAGCAGACATCTTCCGTCAATATTGCTCGTCCTAAAGCGAAGAGTAGTTTTTCGTTTGTTGATTTTCTGAGAGATATTTTTACAAGTTCTAAGGCTAAAGCTGCACGTAGAGAAGCGCGCAGAGAAGCGAAGACTTTGGAATTGCTTGAGGCGCGTGAAAAATTCTTTAAGCGTGATGATGCGTTTTTTGAAAATGGCCCCAAAACACCAGAGGTGAATGGTCAGGATAGCTGGCATGCGAAATCAGCACAAAAAAGAGCTGTACGTCATGCTGAGGCGGCACAAAAAGAAGCGTCTAAGGGGGCGACTACTCGCCGTTTCTTTGCTAATAAAAATATTTCTGCAGATACATATTTAGATGCTGTACGTCTAAAACGAGCGAGTACACCGACGAAGGTTGCGGCTGGGGTGGCGGCAGCTTTTGCTGCGACTGAGGTTGCGGATGAGGTGAGTTCACTCGCTCATACATACAAGCGTGCTGTACCGTCTGAGGACGTGCATATTTCGCCTGAGGTGACAGAAAAAGAGCCTTTGCTGAGCAGAGAGGAACTGGATGCATTACTTCACGAAGCACCGGATGCTGATGAGGCGTTGCAAAAAGCTGCAAGAAATGGATTTAATAAACCTTATGATCCTAAGGCTGTTTATGTCGCAAATTTATTTGCAGAAGAAGCGAAGAAGCCTAAAGCAATTGAGGATCTATCTACTCCAAGCGCAGGCGAGCCTGAATGGGAAGCGGTGTCTAAGAACGAGCAAAAGCTTCTTGAGAATAAATTTCCTAATCGTTTGGGTAAGGGTATTGCTCAACGTGATCTTGGTTAATGGCTAGGGCTTGATTTTAGCGATTAAATCTTTATATCTGCCTATCTAAGCAATAAGGAATAGGCAGATATGAGCGTAACAGATAAGCAAAAAGACTTTCTTGATATCCCTTCTTTTAGTCCGCGTGAGATTGTAAGCGAGTTAGATCGCTTTATTATCGGGCAATCAGATGCGAAAAAGGCTGTGGCTGTGGCTTTGCGCAATCGCTGGCGTCGTCAACAGCTTGAGCCAGCGCTGCAAGAAGAGATTTATCCGAAAAATATCCTTATGATTGGGCCAACTGGTGTTGGTAAGACAGAAATTGCACGCCGTTTAGCGAAGCTAGCGCAAGCGCCTTTTACAAAAGTCGAGGCGACGAAATTTACTGAAGTTGGCTATGTGGGTAAGGATGTTGAATCGATTATCCGTGATTTGGTTGAGGCGTCTATGCATATGGTGCGTGAAAAACTGAGAAAATCAGTGATGGCGCAGGCGGAGATTTATGCCGAGGAGCGCGTTTTAGATGCTTTGGTCGGTGATACGGCTGGTGAGGGTACGCGTGCGAACTTCCGTGAGAAGTTGCGCGCTGGGGAACTGAATGAGCGTGAGATCGAGATTGAAGTCGTTGATAATTCCAACCCTATGGGCGGGATGATGGATATTCCGGGGATGCCGGGTGCGTCCATGGGGATGATTAATGTCAGTGATATCTTGGGTAAGGGTTTTGAGCGTACAAAGCGTAAGAAGCTCAGTGTTGCTGATTCTTATGATGTTTTGATGACGGAAGAATCCGATAAATTATTGGATGAGGACAAGATAGTCGCGCAGGCGATTGAGTTGGCTGAGCAGAATGGTATCGTTTTCTTGGATGAGATTGATAAGATTGCAGCGCGCAGTGATGCGCGTGGCGGCGATGTGTCGCGAGAAGGCGTACAGCGCGATTTATTACCACTGATCGAAGGGACGACTGTGACGAAAAAACATGGTCCTGTTAAGACGGATCATATGTTGTTTATAGCTTCGGGCGCGTTTCATTATGCGAAACCGTCTGATTTGTTGGCGGAGTTACAAGGACGTCTGCCTATTCGTGTGGAGCTGCGTGCGCTTACAGTTGAAGATTTTCAAAAGATTTTGAAAGAGACTGAGGCGAGCTTGATTAAGCAATATGAGGCTTTGATCGGGACAGAGAAACTTGAGCTTTCTTTTGAAGAAGCGGCGATTGATGAGATTGCTAAGACGTCGTTTGAGATTAACGAGAGTGTGGAAAATATTGGTGCGCGCCGTTTACATACTGTGATGGAAAAGCTCTTAGAAGAGATTAGCTTTACGGCATCTGATCGTGCGGGTGAAAAGGTTGTTATTACTGCTGAAATGGTGCGTGAGAATGTTGGTAGCTTGATGAAATCTGCCGATTTGAGCAAGTTTATCCTTTAGGTTTTTTATTCCATGGCTATGGTTTGCTGCTGTACGCTTGGCTGTGGTATGAAAACTTGAGATGCATCCTTAATATCCCAGTTAATATTCACATATATGGGCTTTGTATCACCTTCACGAGCTCTTTTGAATGCATCACGTACGGAGTGTACGTCTATGGTTGGGGTGCCAATGATTATTGGGGTTACATCTCGACTATTTGAGGTGCCAAGTAACTCCCCTGAAAGACGGGGTGATTGTGATATGATTTTATGATTGAGTATGATTTCTTGTGCAGTGCTGTCCTTAGGGATACCAGTAATCTCACTTAATGAAATTTTATGGCTATTTGTGAAGAACTCTGTTGGGCCACGCCTTTTCCAGTCCCCGTTTCGTGCCTTTTCTTGTGTTTTTTCTGTAAAACGTAATCTCATGATGCTAGGCATAGCCCTTAAAATTAAGCCGTTTTTATGACCTGAAAGTAATCGGTTTTGGTGTTGTTCAGGGTTACTCATGGCTCTGAATAGAGAAATCATCCGCTGACGTTCTATTTCCTTATGTTCAGCTATAGAAGGATCTTTATTGATAGTTAAAACCATTTCTGCGAAATGCATTAGCTTTTGGTTATAATGGAAGACTGTATCTTGAAAGGCTTGGCCTTTGGTTGTTCCCTGAATTTGTCGAATTTGTTTAATTAACTCTTCGAAATTATGGGCGCGATCTGAGTAATATTGGCCTTTATGACGATTTCTCCATTTTTTATATGCTGTATTACTATTCTTACTAAATGTTCCTTTGTTTGTTTCCCCGATTTCGAAATTTAAATTAATTAATATGCGAAGGGGTGATTTATTTCTTTCAAGGCGATCGTGCCATTTTTCCAGTGCATGCTTGAGGCTCTTTATACCCTTTTTGCTTTTGCTAGGCCACTCGCTATTTGGTTTCGCGATTATATCCAGATAATGGTGCTTATCTTTTTCACCTTTATTTGCATGCCATATATGTGTATCGAGATTACTACTGCCTTCACTATTGGTCGTTTCTGCAGCATGTACATTGGCTTTGCAGTCATTATGGCATAAGCTGCTGTTACATTGTATTTGTATATGTTGATCTTTGTTTAACTCATCTAGAGTTAGGCCATAGAACTTTGCGTCTGGGTTCTTCTCAGATTCTTTAATAAAGTCTTTGTATTCGTCAGCTCCGACTTTTGTCGCGATTATATCGATCACGTCTCCTGTCTCAGGATTTATGCGTACTATTTTTGCGAAATCAGCCATATTATTTCCCAGCTTTCGTTAGCTACGGTGTTTTTATTACCTTAAAATAACTATTATGTCAATAATATAACTCTGGAGGTGGTGAGGCTTTTTGAGGTAGCTTTGTCATTATGAGAATTTTATTAGGTGTTATTTTAGCTAGCTTTTTCTTGATGCCTTGCGCCCAAGCGCAGGAGGGGAGAAAATTTACTTTACCGATAGATTGCAGTTTGGAGCAGGATTGTTGGGTGGTGAATTATGTTGATGTGAATGTGGCGGAAGATGCGCATCAGGACTTTATGTGCGGACATAAGACTTATGAAGGGCATAAAGGGACTGATTTTGCTATTAGGAGCCGCGTAGAGATGGCTGTAGGGGTGAATGTGCTGGCCGGTGCTTCAGGGAAGGTTCTGCGCGTCAGGGACGGCGAAAATGACGCTATGAAGAGTGAAGAGCAATATGAAGCTATTCGGGCGGCGAATAAAGATTGCGGCAATGGCCTTTTGATAGATCACGGACAGGGCTTGCAGAGCTTTTATTGTCATTTAAAAAATGGCTCTATTATTGTGAAACCAGGGGATGTTGTTGAGGAAGGGCAAGTGCTAGGGCAAGTTGGACAATCTGGCTATAGTGAGTTCCCACATTTGCATTTTGCGCTCATTCATAAAGGCGCGCATATAGACCCTTTTACCGGGGTATCGCTTGAGCAGGGGTGCGGGAAGTTTGAGGGCAGTTTATGGAAGGATGAGCTGAAATATTCACCTTATGCGGTTTTTGATGGGGGATTTGCTGAGGATGTTCCTGATTTTGAAACGATTAAGCGCGGGGCAGTTCATAAGCAAATCTTTCAAAGTGGCGCGCAGGATAAGCTGATTTATTGGAGTGGTTTTTTTCATGCCGAGCTTGGTGATGAGGTTAGGCTTGAGATTATTGCACCAGATGGGGCGCTTTTTGTGCAGCGTGATATTGTGATTGAAAAGGCGCGAAAGAGACAAAATTTTTATTATGCAGGGCGGATGTTAAAGGGGGCTGCCTTGGAAAAGGGTGCATATGTCGGGCGCACGATCTATAAGCGTAAAGGTTTTGAGCCGCGTGTTTATACTCATGAGATGATTGTGCAGTAATGCCGCTTATCTTTTGCGGCGAAGAAGGACGTAATAAGCACCGCTTCCGCCATCTTTAGGTTTTGCGATATGCGTTTGTAAAATATGCTGCTTTAGTGGCGCTTCGTTTATCCAGTGCTGAAATTCAGCTTTCAAAACGCCTTCATGTTCGGCAAGCGGGTCACGGTTTTTTTGTCCTTTGCCGGTAATCACGAGGACGCAGCGTTTACCCTTGGCTTGGTTAGAGAGTATGAAGCGATTTAGTGCATTATGGGCTTGAGATTTATTCATGCCGTGCATATCTAAAACGGCTTCGATCGGTATTTGTCCTTTGCGAAGCCTGTCATTTGTGCGGGCATCTATTTCAGAGCTTTTATATTTTTTTGCTGCAGGTTTTTTGGGAAGTGTTTGTTCGAGAGGTTGGGGGGGTGGCGTTGATTTTGCTGCATCAACTTTGCTGGGTTGAGATGGTTTTGTGGGTTTAGGGTTTTCAGATAAAGTGCGTTTTTTTTCTATAGGTTTGACGTCTCGTATGGCGTAGTTCCATACGAGTTCATCATCTTCATTGTCCTTACCCTTGCCCATGAAGTTCAGGTTTAGAATTGTGCTTCTTTAAGTTCCATAAGAGGCTCAGAGCCAGCAAGGACCATCTTGAAGCGTGCATCCGCTTCAGGAAGCATGCGAGCCATAAAGAAGCGGGCAGTAATGATTTTACTTTCTAAAAACTCTTTATCACCTTCGCCAGTTTCAAGTTTTTTGTGCGCGGCTTCTGCGAGTAAGCACCAAGCATGTGCCATGGCAACGAGGCCGAATTGACGCAAGTAATCAACGCTTGCTGCACCAGCTTCATCTGGGTTTTTAAGGCCTTTTTGTGCTACGGCTGCAGTAGATTGCTGTAATTTCGCAAAGGCTTTTGCCAGTGGGAAAATAAATTCCTGCATATGCTCTTTTGATTGGTTGGCTTCAATATATTGCTGCACTGGATGGAAGAAGCGGCGCAGTAAACGGCCAAAGCTTTGCGGCATTTTACGTCCGACAAGATCAAGCGCTTGAATGCCGTTTGTGCCTTCATAGATTTGCGCAATACGTGCATCACGAATAAATTGTTCGACACCATGTTCGCATATATAGCCATGACCACCATAAACTTGGACGGCGTGGTTAGCGACTTCCGAGCCCATATCAGTGAAGTAAGCTTTGAGAATAGGCGTCATTAATGCAACATAATCTTCTGCGGCTTGGCGCTCTTCTTCGGTTTTTGCATGTCTAGAATATTCAAGTTTTTCACCAGCCATAAATGTAAGCAAGCGTGCGCCTTCTGTGAAAGCTTTACCAATGAGCAGCATGCGGCGAACATCTGGGTGTACTATGATTGGATCCGCGGGCTTGTCAGGAGCTTTTGTGCCTGTAACTGAGCGCATTTGCAGACGCTCTTTAGCGTAAGCGAGAGCATTTTGATACGCGATTTCTGCTTGCCCTAGTCCTTGGATACCCACGCCAAGACGTGCGTTATTCATCATTGCAAACATTGCGCGCAGGCCTTTATGTTTTTCGCCGACAAGAAAGCCTTTTGCACCGTCGAAATTCATGACGCATGTTGCATTGGCGCGAATACCCATTTTGTGCTCAAGTGAACCGCATGCCAATGTATTGCGGTCGCCGACTGTGCCATCTTCTTTTGGGATGAATTTAGGTACGATGAATAGAGAAATACCTTTTACGCCTTCAGGCGCATCGGGAAGTTTTGCAAGCACGAGATGCACAATATTTTCGGTGAGATCATGTTCGCCTGCAGAGATAAATATTTTTGTCCCTGTAATATCAAATGAACCATCATCATTAGGCGTTGCTTTTGTTTTAATAAGGCCAAGATCTGTACCGCAATGTGGTTCAGTTAGGCACATAGTGCCTGACCAAGTGCCATCGATGAGGCGCGGTAAATACGTATCTTTAAGCTCATCACTGCCGAATATATGGAGTGCTTCATAAGCGCCATGCGAAAGTCCAGGATACATAGCTAGGCTCATATTGGCTGAGCAGATCATTTCTTTTATTGCGAGGTCAATCACGATAGGCATGCCCATACCGCCATATTCAGGATCGCAGGTTAAACCACACCAGCCATTTTCACTGAATGTTTTATATGCGTCTTTAAAGCCATCTGGTGTGGTGACAACATCGCCCTCTAATTTACAGCCCTGTTCATCACCAGATTGATTTAGTGGAAAAAATATCTCTTCACTCAGCTTTGATGCTTCCTCTATGATTTGTTCTGCAAGCTCGCTGCTAACATCTTCATAGCCTTCAAGTGATGCGAGATCATTAATATTTAAAACATCATTGAGTATGAATTTGAAATCATTGAGAGGCGCTTTATAAACTGGCATAGATTGGCGTTCCTTTTTATTTTTTCAACGTTTGGATATTATAGCAGAAAATAGAAAAGAGTTTAGTTATTCTTCGTCTCTTAAATATAAAATACTATCGATGACTTTACCAGAATCGGCTTTTTGAATTTGTGCTTTAGCTCGTGCCATAGGATTAGAGTTTTTCTTGGCCATGATTGCTGCAATTTTTTGTACTGTTTCATCGCCTAAATGTTCTTTGGCTTGGCGTGCATTATCCATAGCTTGAGTACGTAATGCTTCTCCTGATAGTTTTTCAGGTGTTTTATTCTTTTGAGCTTTCTTTTTCTTATTCCAAAACATCTTTTAATTTTACCCGCTTTTAGATTAATGAGGGGTAAATAACGCTTATAATTTAAGAGCTTTTATTGTGTCTCGCTATAATCGAAGCGGTAATGTAGCTGCGGGTTGTAAGATATAAAAGTAAGCCGTTGAAGCAGTGCCATAGGAAATGCGTGCCTATAGGGATTTGCGGGCATATTTGCATGTCAATGGAGCGAAAGCTTAAGGAGATCAAGAATATGAAGGCTGCTGCAATAAGTGTGAATTTTTCTTTCTCAATATTAAAAGCGTGCCATAGGCCTAAAGCGCATAAAAATATAAAGGCCGGAGCATATTGTAAGGAGCCATTTAGCCACTGGCTGGGGAGCTGTGCAAAGCCAAATATGGTTGCGATGAAGGCGAGGAAAATTAGCGCTGTGATTAGGGGGCTTTTATTCATGATAAAGCGGCTGTAGAGCAATATAAAAGCAATCTGATAGAATAGAATTGGTAATGTATCGCTAAGCATTGCCCAGAATGTTGCGAAGGTATGAAAGAGAGCTGAGCCAATGCCGATGATAAAAAGTAAAGCAATAAGGCTTAGGCTTTGCCATGAGGTTTGATTTGATTTTTTTGCATATAAATATGCAGCAATTGCGGCGATAATGAATGAAAGATTAGTGATAGCATTTAAGGGCTCTGCCAGTAATCCTGGGCTTAAGCGCTCGCAATAAATATCGATATAATCATTCATGAATGGCCTTTATAGTCTTTGATATGTTCGTTCATTTATATAAGCGTAGAGTGGGATCATTATACAAATAAAATTGAGTATTAGCCATGCATAAACGACGCCGTTGAAATCTAGGAAATTAAGGCGCTCGGCTATTTTGTCAAAATCGCCAAAGCCATGCGCGCCTTTTTGTTGGTAATAGACAAGACGGTAAGCTTTGCTCATGATAAGCACGTAGCCATTTATAAAAACCTGCATAATCATACCGATGCCAAAATAAGCATTTAAAAAACGCTCAAAGGCTCCTCTTGGCGCTAAGTCTAGGAGACAACGATATAAGAAAAACCCTGCGAAGAGGCATTCGAGAGCTGGGCCTGCGAAATCTA
>NZAJ01000059.1 GCA_002687495.1 Micavibrio sp.
AAATTATGTAAATTTATTTTTACTCAGCAGCTGCCTTGCTGAATAAACCACCTTCATTATTTGCAGGGGCTTTTGACTTGCTCTCTTCTTTAGACTTTGGCTTAGAAGCCTTAGCTGGAGCAGCCTTAGCAGGCATTGAGCTAGATTTTGAAACTGCGCTTAATGGTGTAAGTTTACCATCAATAACTGCACCGGCTTCAATTTCAAGTTCTTTATAAGCAATTGATCCTGTCACTGTACCAGTCGCACTGATTGTTAAACGACCGTGAACAGTGATGTCGCCTTCAAAACGACCAGCAATTGTTGCTTCATCAATTTCAACTGTACCGTAGAATGTACCGCTTTCAGCAATATCTAAAACATTCGCACCTTTAAGTGCTGCTTCTACTGTACCTTCAACAAGTAGATAGTCACAAGATTCAATCTCACCAGACATTGTAATGCCTGAACCGATAGTCAAACGACGATCAGAAGTGCTTGCAGACGCTGCTTGCTGTGGCGCTACTGGAGCGTCCTTACGAATAGCAGGCGCGCTATAGCTAGTCGTTGCCGGGTTATAAGAAGGAGCAGAAGAACCAGGGTAACCACCCGCTGCTGGGCGTGATTGTGGTTGACGCTGATAAGAGAAACCACCTTTTTCTGAAGATGTTTCTTCAGAACTTTCAACGATTTCGCCTTCATCTGAGACTTCATCAGAAGCGTCAACAGAGCTAGTTTCAGCCGTGTCACTGTCTTCACTTACTGTCATATCTTCAACAATTTGAGCTTCTTCTTCGATAGCTTCGGATTTCACACGATGAAACATATATTGATCCTTTCAATAGTAAACGCACATGCTGTTCATTGAGTGACAGCAAATTTCATGTTGGTTTTGAGTATGAAAAGACCGTAGCACGCACCTAAATACCCCGCAAGAGAGAATTTAAGTTATTATACTAAGCCATTGTTTAAAAAGAAAAACATTTTGTGAATTAAACTATATATTTAATTTTAAAAGATTAATGAAAATGATCATAGATCTGCTGCGCCAGCACTTTCGATACGCCTTCGACTAACTCCAAATCCTCGACGCCAGCAGCCGCAACAGCTTTACCAGAGCCAAAATATGCCAGCAAAGCTTTTTTCTTTTTCGCACCAATACCAGCTATACCATCAAGCGGCGAATCGGTTATTTGCTTAGTTCTACGTGTGCGATGCGCCCCAATTACAAAACGATGCGCTTCGTCACGCAAGCGCTGCAAATAATGCAGCACCGCTGTATTTTCGGGCAAAGTAAAACTCTCTCGTCCATTCATATGAAATTGCTCGCGCCCCGCATTTCTATCCGGCCCCTTAGAGATCGCAACAACGCAAAGCTGATCAAATATGCCGTAATCCTCAAGCACTTCCGTAACTGAAGAAAGCTGCCCTAACCCACCGTCAATTAACAATAAATCAGGCCACTCGCCTTGTGCGCGAAGCGTCTCAATCTCATCGCCGCCCTCCAAAACTTTTTTGAAACGCCGCCTCATAACCTCGCGCATCATCGCAAAATCATCAGAAGCCCCAGCTTCACGAATATTAAATTTACGATATGAATTTTTATTAAACCCCTCTTCTCCGGCAACAATCATCGCCCCGACCATATTCGTTCCTGAAATATGGCTATTATCATAGACCTCTATACGTTTAGGCGTTTCATCCATATTAAACAGAGCGCTCACTTCTTCTAGCATTGCAAGCTCACTCGCTTTCTGCGCGACATTCACAGCCAAAGACTGCTCAGCATTCTTAATAACAAACTCCATCACACGGCGGCGATCACCACGCTGCGGCGAGGTAATCTTAACCTTATGCTCTCCTGATAGCGCCTCCTCCAATAAAGTACGTTCAACTGGTAGCTCATTAACCAACACTTCACGTGGAGCCGCTTTATTCTGATAGAACTGAGCCAGAAAAGCGCCCATAACGCTCTCTATAGCCTCCTCACGATCATGGCGCGGGAAATAAGCACGATTGCCGAAATTACGCCCTCCTCGGAAGAAAAATACCTGCACACAGCTTTTCCCCTCCCGCTGCACCAAGGCTATAACATCCGCATCTCTTAAACCCTCAACATTAATATCCTGACGCGCTTGCACCGCACTCAGCGCTTTTATTCGGTCTCTATATTGCGCCGCCAGCTCATATTCCATTTTCTCGCTGGCCTCATCCATAGACTGAGCCATGCGCTTTTGAATACTCGCATTCTCACCTTCTAAAAAAGATTTAGCCTCAGAGATTTGCAGCGCATATTCCTGCTGACTCACCATCCCCATACAAGGCGCAGTACAGCGCTTTATATGATATTGAAGACATGGCCGCTTGCGCGCCTCAAAATAGCTATCCGTACAATTTCTAAGCATAAAGATGCGCTGTAACAGTGCGATCGTGCGATTAACATCCCCTACCCCCGCAAAAGGACCATAATACTCGCCTTTACGTTTCTTAGCACCGCGATGCTTCAAAACCTGCGGAAAATCATGATCTCCCGTCAGCAAGATATAAGGGAAAGACTTATCATCACGCAGCAAAATATTATAACGAGGCTTAAGCTTTTTAATAAGATTACTCTCTAAAAGCAGAGCTTCAGCCTCTGTGTGCGTATGCACAAATTCCATGGTCTTGGTCGCTGCAACCATCCTTTGCAAACGGATCGGCAGTTTGGCTATGTTTGTATAGTTTCGCAAACGCTTTTTCAGCGCTTTCGCCTTACCGACATAGAGAACCTGCCCCGCCTCATCAATCATACGATATACGCCAGGCGTTTCAGGCAATATCTTCACATAGCCACGAATAATATCCGCCCCGCTAAGCAGCGCAGGCAAAGCATTCTCATCCTGATTTGAATCACTTGCATCCATGCCCTTAACTTAAGCAACCCGGATAAAAAAACAATTGATAATACAATTTTTACTTGACAAAACTTCCTATATATCAACTATTGCATACATACAACTTAAAAATACTAATATACAATTATTAGTTTAAAACTTAAAAAAAACCAGTAGAATAAATACTGGCTAATGGGGATTCACAAATGAAACTACACAAAATATCCAAGCTGAATAGCAGTGACATACTTTTCCAAGGGCAATATGAGTGTTTTAAATCTTGCTTAGAAGACGCCGTGCGTAAGAAAATAAACCTCTCTGCGGCCGACCTCAGAAATCAAAACCTCAATAACGCCAATCTGGATGATGCCATCCTCCCCTTTGCAGATTTCACAAACACCAATCTCTCAGGCGCGAACCTCTCAGAAAGCACCTTAACGAACGCCACTTTCAAAAACACAACACTCTATAACTGTTGCCTTTGCTACTCTAATCTAAAAAACTGTAATTTCACACACGCTCAATTTGGAGCCACTGACATTAATGGCGCGATCATCTGCGCCAGCACATTTTCAGGCCTATCATGCTTTAGCCTCAATTTCATGAGCGCCCAACTCATGCATGGCTGCAACTATATAGACGCCGATACCAATAAACTTGAGATGTCCAGCCCCCCTATTGTCATTAACGGTATACACAAAAACCCTATCGTTATCTTAGACAAAGTAACCATCAAAGGGCCACATATCATGCGTAACAGCTTACATGATAAAATTGATACACTCCCCGATCTAAAGCAAAACGCAATAAAAGAGCGTTTTTTATCCCGCTATCTCAATAAGCAATAAATTTGACATAAAGATTAATTCTTGCTACTTGAAGAGTAACAACAAAAATAAACATGTGTGGATAGGCATGGACTCATTATAAAAATGAACATGCCCATCATTCAGTTAGCTTTACTCACAGCCGATTATACAAGCGTGAGAGTTTGCTGTTTGATATATTAGGCAATCGCTATAGACTTATTTCCGAACAGGGAAATGATAGCGTATTAAACGCCTTCATATAAAACAAACAAGCTTTAAGCGAGTAAAAGGCACATGGACACACACTTAAAACATTTTTTAGCTTTAATGCATGAGCTACAAAAAATAGATTCTGACTTTCCACTTCACTACGCAATCTGCATGGTTGAAATCTCAGCGAATGAAGGGCTGTCACTTACAGAGCTTTCATTGAAAACGGGCCTGTCTCTATCCACCGTTTCCAGAATTGTAGGCGCCCTCTCCGACTCACGTCAAAAAGGACAGCCTTATAACCTTGTTACAGTGATGATTTCAAAACAAGAAAAGCGCAGAAAAGAGATTTTCCTGACTGAGAAAGGAAAAACCCTTATAAATTCTATCAGCAGCATTATGGCCGCTTAAAACGTCCACGCTATGCAGCTACTGGACGCTCTTTATCAACGGTAACCGTATCGGCCTCCTGAACGCTATCTAGGAAGTCACGCCCCCACGCATTAACATCATATCCACGAATAATATTGGCCATGCGGTTCAAACGTGATGCACGCTCATTTTCAGGCGCATTAAGCGCTTGAATAATGGTTTCGCTCATATCGCGCTTATCATAAGGGTTAACCAAAAATGCGCCATGAAGCTCAACCGCTGCCCCAGCATATTCAGATAAAATAAGCGCCCCTTTAGACCCGCTCGCATCTTGCGCCATCACATATTCCTTTGCCACAAGATTCAAGCCATCACGCAAAGGCGTTACCCAACCAATATCACCAGCACGATAATAAGCAATCACATCCTCAAACGGTATCATCCGGTTCACATAGCGTATAGGCGTCCACTTATATGAACCGTAACGCCCATTAATAAGCCCAACGTGATAAGCAATATCTTGCGCAATATCCTCATAGATTTTCATCCCCTTAGCAGGCGGTGTACACACCATAAAGAGCGTAACTTTCCCCTGCATCTCAGGATGCTTTTCCAAGAAATATTCAAACGCCTTGAGTTTATCAACCGGCCCCTTCGTATAATCCGTGCGCTCAATCGAAACGATCAACTTACAATCTTCGCCAATTTCCTCACGTATTTGCTCACTTAATTTCTCTATACGATCAGACGAAGCCAATTCCGCAACATATTGGCAATTAATACCGACAGGGTGCGCACCTAAACGCACAGTATTAAGCTCTGTTTGTAACTCAACACCATAGCGATCCACACCAATCGCACAGCCATATGTCTTAAAGCGCGGAGCCGCTTCCTTCTTCTCAACAATCTCTGCCTTGTAATTAGAACGCACCGTATTCACAAAATGATCAACATAAATTGGAATATGGAATCCCACATAATCACATTGCAGCAGCGATGAAATAATATCATGACGCCAAGGGATCATATTAAAGATATCCGCAGACGGGAAAGGCGTGTGATGGTAAAAAGCGATCTTCACATCAGGACGAAGCTGACGAAGATATTGCGGCACCATCCATAAGTTATAGTCATGAATCCAAACCGTTGCCCCTTCAGCAGCTTCCTTAGCCGCCTCTTGCGCAAATATCTCATTAATCTCGAGGAAATGCCCCCAATGCTCATGATCAAAACTTGCCTGCTCATGAAAAGAGTGGAGCATCGGCCAGAACGCTTCTTTCGAAAACACCTCATAAAATATGCGCACATCTTCTTGAGTGAGCGGCACACGCGCCACACGCAAATTCTCGTATTTCTCAGCGTCAACAATAGCATGACGCTCAAAATTTTCAGGATTACGGCTTTCCGCTTTCGTCCAAGCCACCCAAGATCCGCGCTCTTTATTATTAAAAAAGCCTAGAAGCGTTGGCAAAATCCCATTTGGGCTAGCATGTTTTTTCCGCACAAACTGACCATTTTCACGACTTTCCTGAAAAGGCATGCGGTGATAGACCATTACAAGGTCAGACGTTCCGAACTCTTTTTTTTTAAGATCTTGCTCCAAATCTTTTTGGATAACACCAAAATATTTCAAAGCTTCATAGATGCCATCAGTACCATGACCATCTGAATAATAAGCATTATCAAGACCGCGCGCGGCTTCTTTTAAAGGCTCTTCAGAATTACCCAAAACCACGCCCTTAAAACCATGCTGATACATACTCAAATCATTAAGCGTATCACCAGCCACTAAAACACGCTCTTTATCTACGCCAAGATGCTCAATAAGCGCCTTCAGAGTTGAGCCTTTATTCGTATCTTTCGGCAAAATATCGAGATAAATCTCATTAGAGTGCAACACATCACAATCACGCGTTTTAAGCTCATCCACAAGATCATAGGGAATAGTATCTCCTGTGACATAGAATGACTTGCGGCGCTCTTGCGGCTGATCCTGTAGCTCTAGCTCTTCCAAGCGATGCTGCAAATCAGAAATTGATTCAACCGCCCTATTCCATCTATTTGTAATATCATTTTGAAGCGGCTGAACCGGTTCAATAACGCCATCTTTATGCTGCAAAACAGATGCCCCTACATCACCAATAATATAGGTAGGATTAGGTATCGCCATCTCTGCTAATAACGGGTAAATCAACTCGATATTGCGGCCAGTATTAAACACAACCATAATATCCGGATTATCATGTAAATACCTGTAAAGTGTATCTTCCTGTGGGTTTTTACTTTCTAAAAACGTTCCGTCCAAATCTGTCGCTAGAACGTATAAATCATCGGTATTTTTGCTAGAGATCGCTCCCCCTCCTTCAAGGCTTTTATAAATAGTTAACTGCTAGTTATATAGCAACACCTCCCCCAAAAAGCAAATTAGGGGCTCGCCATATATGCTAAGCCCCTAATTAAATTCTCTAATATACAGCTATTTAAGCAGCTTTGATCGCCTCAATAAAACTGTAGATACTTTCTTTCAAATTCGCTGATCTCAACTCAAGCTCATCTGACAAGCCTTTAACTTGCTCAGATGTCCCTTCCGTTTCTTCCGTAGCAGAGCTGACCTGTGCAATACTCTCCACAACCAACTTCGTACCATCCGCAGCATGAGACACATTGCGAGAGATCTCTTGCGTAGCACTGGTTTGCTCTTCCATCGCAGCCGCAATAGCCGCAGACGCAGCACTCAAATTCTCGATAATGCGGCCAACATCATGAATTGTCTGCGCCGATTCACCACTTTGCGTTTGAATGCGTTCGATTTGCGCACGAACCTCTTCAGTCGCCTTCGCTGTCTCATTAGCCAAAGACTTAACTTCATTCGCCACAACAGCAAAACCTTTACCAGCTTCACCAGCGCGCGCAGACTCAATCGTAGCATTAAGCGCTAGCAAGTTCGTCTGCTCAGCAATCTCAGAGATCATATCAATCACACTAGCGATATCTGCAACGCTTTGCTCAAGCGCCTGCATTTTATCGACAGCCACTCTCATGCTCGACATCGCCTCATTCGTTTGCTGATTAGTTGTTGAAAGCTGAGTGCTAATCTCATTAATCGATGCTGTTAGCTCTTCTGCCGCAACAGACACGCTATTAACGTTGCTACCTGTCTCATTCGCGGCACGTGAGACATCTGCAGAAAGCTGGCTTGTTTTATTCGCCACAGAAGACATCACAGACGAAGCCTGCATCAATTGAGACGTTGCCCCTTCCAATGATGTTACAGTTTCCGATGAATCGCCTTGGAAATCTTCAACCAAAGATTCAATGCGTTTTGCACGCTCTAGACGTTTTTCATCCTCTTGGGCTTGCAACGCCGCCAAGCGGTCATTCTCAATCCCATTATCACGGAACTGCATCAGAGCCTTAGCTAACGTGCCAACTTCATCTTTACGCTCAGCACCATCAATTTGAACATCCCAGTTCTTATTAACCAACTCACCTGTCACGCCGACCAGAGCCCCAAGCGGCTTAGCAACAACACGCATCAAGAAGAAGATCGCGATCAGAGCCCCTACAAGGCTTAAAACAAGGCTCAGCGCTAGAACACTATAAATCATGTTCATTACTTTATG
>NZAJ01000060.1 GCA_002687495.1 Micavibrio sp.
CACAGGCATTAGAGACTTCTCTTATAATTCTAGGCATGCGCGTGAAGACAGATTTGATTTGTTGCGCGCGCACAGCCATGACGCTTTCTTGTAGGTCACGCATATGGCGGGTGAGATTTTCAACGCCTTCAGTGACTTTTCCGCCAGCTTCAGCAGGAAGCCAACGAACTTGTTCTTGCAGCATAGATTGGGCAATCACCATCTCGCCAACTAGATTTACAAGTTGATCAATGCGCTCTAGATCAACGCGAATAGAGCTTTTTCCTATGACGGCATTTTCCACGGCATCACGATCTTCTTTGCGTTTGATTTTCTTGAGGACTTGCTCAGGTTCAGTAGGAGCGCGGCGTTCAGGCTCATTACCAAGGGGTACATTTTGCGCTTCGATATTGAGCTCGCAGAGATCATCTACGAAATCAAAAACCTCTCTAATCTCATCTTCAGGCGCGGATGTTTTGAGGATGATCTTCCAGCCGATATAGCAGTTTTCTGGCGTTAGAGTGCTTAAAGACGGAAGGTTATCGACCTCTGCAGAGAGCGTAAGCTCGCCAAGGTCTTGTAAAGCCTGGATAATGAAAAGAGGTTCGTTACCTGTTTTTAAGATGTTTTCATGCGGGCGAAAGCTAATAGCCCATGTTTGCTCACCAGTGTTTTCGTTTTGAGATTCTGCATGTGTCTGGGATGTTTCTTTGGGCGCGGCCCCTGTAATATTTTGAACTATTTTTTCCAGCTCTATACGTATTTCTGACCCATAATCTTGTTCTATTTGCTCGCCTGCTTTTTCCATTTCAATCATTGAAGCGACAATGTCATTTGCACGCAGGAATAAGTCACATAGATTGCGGTCTGGCTCTAGACGCTCTTCTCTTACGAAATCCAGAGCAGTTTCAAATTGGTGAGAGAAATTAACGATTTGGTCAAAGGCAAAGGCCCCTGCTCCGCCTTTAATAGAATGTATTGCGCGAAAGACCTGATTAATTGTATCTGAGCTGGTATCGCCTTCTTGCATGCGTGAGAGACCTTCTTCGGCCTCTATAATCCGATCTTCACATTCTTCAAAATAGGTGAGTTTGAAGCGATCATGCATGATTGATTATCCGTTCCCTGCTATGCGTTTTAAGACTGATAAAAGTTTTTCAGGATTGAAGGGTTTGACAATCCAGCCTGTGGCCCCTGCTTCTCTGCCAGCGTTTTTCTTGGCGTCGTCAGCTTCTGTTGTGAGCATCAGAATTGGCGTGGCTTTATAGCTAGGATTAGAGCGCAATGATTTTATAAGTGTTAAGCCGTCCATATTGGGCATGTTTAGGTCGGTAATAACGATATCCGCTTTTGATTGACCAAGAACTGAGAGCGCTTGTACGCCATCTTCGGCCTCTAAGACATTATAGCCGGCTTCTTTTAGCGTATAGCTGACCATATCGCGCATTGTTGGGGAATCATCAACAGTCATAACAGTGAGTGCCATGTCCTTTAAGTCCTTTCTAGTTTGAATTCAGTCTCTAGGCCCAAATCTTTGATGATGCTCATCAAGGATTCTGAAGGCTGGATTAACATTGTTTTATTATCTTTATCGGCGGCTTTTTTAGCAGCGAGGATTATCTGGATGCAGGCAAGTGATGCTCTTTCAACATGCTGTAGATCTAGGGCAATAGAGCCAGAATTATCACAAAGCGCCGTTATGTGCTTTTTAAATTCAGGCGCATATGTGAATTCCAAATTAGACGGGATGTCTAGCATTTAACGGTCCTTAATCTATAGCGAATATCAATAATTCAAGGTTGTATATTTTCATATGCTAGCTAAATATGAGCTTATTCACAAAGCCAAAAATGCAAAAGAATACGAGCGTATATTGCTTATTATCAATGGGTTACGTTTGTATGCGGGACTATTTTTTATGTGAGTTACTCAATTATAAGTCACCGAAGATTTAAAGCTTTAGGTTCTTTGGTATTAGCGCTAATCTCAGCTTTAATAATGTAAGGAGCAATAAAGAGATGCGTTATTTTTTATGTGCGAGCGCAATGATGGGATTTATTTCAGTTTTATTGGGGGCGCTGGGTGATCATGGATTGGCGCTTAATGAAGAGCAAGCGCATAGCTTTGATGTGGCTGTTCGCTATCAGATGCTATACGCAATATTAGTCGTGGTCATTTTAATTGGTGATCATAAATGTTTATTTACAAAAAGCGCGCTTTTGTTTTTTGCGGGTGCGGCTTTATTTGCAGGCGGAATTTATATTTCACTCTTCACGCCCCTGAGCGGCGCGGTTTATTTAACGCCAATAGGTGGTGTAACGCTTATGGCCGGCTGGTTGAGCTTAGCGTGGTGTGGTTTTTTTGGAAATTTTGGGAAGAGTAATTGGAGCGAGTGAAGGGATTCGAACCCTCGACTTCAACCTTGGCAAGGTTAATATCATTGTTATATGTCAATACTTGGGTTATTGTTGTTCTTGATATTTCTTAATTCTTTAAAACTCCTTGTTATAAAGGTTATTAAGGTTTTTATTTGTTTTATTTCGTTCTGTGTGGGGACTTGATGGGGAATTTTAATGACAATAAATCCCCACCATGATATATTTTCCCCACTGTAATCCCCATATTTTAGTTTGGCAAGTTTATAAAAGGAGGTGGACGATGATGACAAAGAAAAAACCTGTATCAAAAGCTGGGCGATATGCCGCCTATGATCGTTTCTTGGAGGCTATCCCACCTAGAAGCATGACAAAGAGAGCCAAATATCTTCATGGAATTGGCGTGTTTCGTGGTATCAGGGGCGATACGGCGTGGGTGAAGATTAGGCTGCCTCATGGTGGTCTTTATAAGGGCAAGTATTATAAGGCAGGCGATAGCGTTGAGATCAAAGTTGGTAACCTTGATTCATACGATTGGGGAGAGCTTGAAGATGTTCGAAAAGAGTATCAAAGCAAAGCCGATAAGGGAGAGGATTTAGAGCAGGTTGAGGTTCCTCTTTTCTCCCAATACGTATCAGATTGGCTGGAAATCAAAAAGAGCCAGCATAGGGGATATAAAATAACTAAAGGTATAGTCGATAATCACCTTGCAGAGACATTCGGGCATAAGCCTTTAAATGCAATTACCACAGGGGACATTAATAGGTGGCAAGGTAAGCAGCTTGCGATACATTCAGCGTCTACAGTAAAGAGGCAGAAAGTTGTGCTGCAGTCCATTTTAAGTTCAGCAGAGAAGGATGATCATATAACAGTTAACCCATGTGCAAAATCGGATAGCATTAAAGTACCAGATAAGGAGCCGCGTTATCTTACAGGGTTAGAGTTAGTTACTTTGTTGGCTAATGCAGAGCAAGTGGCCTCATGGTTGCCTGATTATATTTTGTTTGCCATTCATACAGGTATGAGACGAGGGGAAATTGCAGCTTTAAAGTGGAAGCAAGTAATAGAATCTCCAGAGGGTGTCTTTTTGAGATTTCCTACAGGAAAGACGCAGAAAATTAGGACAATCCACTGTGGCGAAACAGTCAGGGATATATTGAAGCGTTTAAAGGCGAATAAAAAAGATAGTGATGATCGTGTGTTTCAAATGTCGCTAACTACAGTTATTAGAAAGTGGCGTGAAGCAAGAGAAGTTGCAGGATTGAAAGATGTTAGAATACAAGATTTACGTGCCACAAGCGCTACTTATGCTGCGCTTTCAGGTGTTGATCTAAGGACATTAGCGGGTCGTTTAGGCCACAGTGATTTAACTATGTTGGAAAGGCATTATGCGGCTTTAACGGGTTCAGGGGCAGTAGAGGCCTCAGGTAAGATTGAGGTGGGTATAAATATGGCAATGGAACAAGCGCAGGAAAAAACGCCCTAGTTAGAGTCGAGAGTTTGAATCCTTCATTAGGATTTGAATTAATATGATTATAGCAATAAAAATATGCCCCCAAATGTGCCCCCAAAAATTTTTGCTAGCAGAGTAAAACAATTTCGTTGCTGCTAAACCTATAGTTTATGTCTGTCATGGACACCAATTTTTAGTTATGATAGACAAAGTAGTAGTGAACGATCGTTAACTAAATGCAGGGGGCAGAAGTGAGATTATTTTTAATTGCTTTGTTGTCTGTATCAATTGTTACATCTTCTCACATTGTTTTCGCATTAAGTATTGAAGATGCCATTAAGGTTATGGCGATAGAAATACAAAAGACTGTTCCTCAAAGATTAAGCGATAACGTCACACTTTCCCAAGCTTCATATATAAACAATATATTAATGCTGACGTATACTGTGAGAGGTGAAAAACATATTCTCTCTCCTTATTTGGAAAAGATTAAATCGCAGTCAATTTTGGAAAAATCTTCTTCGTTATGTTCTGTTCGTGATTCGAGATGGGTATTAGATAATGGTGGTATATATAGTTTTCAATTCATATCTAGCAATGCTGAGTTTTTATTTGCTTTCGATATTTCTAAGATCAATTGTTAAGAGTGCAGATGGGTTTGGAACACATGGTCATTTTATACACCCCCGTACAATCACCTGTATTAGCGTTTATTTTTATTTGCCTCATAGGAGGCATAAGTATGCATATGCTTAAACCCAATACTCCTTTTGCTAGTCCTCATCAATATGGAAGGTTATATTTAAGCTATATAGTTTTTTGTGCGTTCCTTGTTGCTGGTGTTAATATTGCCCCCCAAGACCTCTGGATAGATTTATGTGTTCGTATATTCATAAACATAGTTTCTTTCGGAGGGCTCGCCTATGTTTTAGGGCTTGTGTATGGGGTGGTAAAAACCAAAAGCTTTGCGCCTCATAATAATGAATTAGAGCAGAATTATAGCGATGATGTTATTGCGCATTATGATGTTGAATCAGGGCGTACATATTACAAGTATCAAGATATAGAAGCGCAAAGTAGGTCTATGGACAAAACCAATGAAATATAAAAAAATTAATAATTTGATATTGATAGCTCTTTTGTTATTAACTTCGATTAGTCTCGCTCACGCTTGGGAAGCAAAGAATAATGGTGCGGCTAATAAGGATGCTCATGAAGCTGCGTCCTGCATTGTATTAGGCGAAAGTAAAATTGACGAGATAAACAGAATATCTGGACGCTCTAAATATACAGGCTCTCCAGATTGCACTACGTTAAAAAAGAAATGGTACGCTTCTGGCCTGAGTTATTTGGATGCTCAAATGTTAGTTGATGACCACAGAACAAGAAGAGTTTATGAGACGACTATTGGCACTTGGGTTTTGGAATTCTGTCAACGTCAAGGACTTTTTGGAGAAATGCGATGCGATACATTGCCATAATCATAGTAGCGCTATCAGTGTTTTTTGTTACTTCAACCTTAGTCTTTGCGAATGAGGCTGTTGAGATTACACCGCTACAAAAAATTATTTATCAAGATTTCCATGACCCAGGCTTTGCTATTTTTGAAGCTGCCGATGGCAATATATACGAAGGTGATTTTTATTATTCGTTTATCACCTATGAAGAAATCAACACATGGACATCAGGGGAGGCTATGCAAGTAGCGTATCACCCAGTTATGGGACTTGGTGTTCTTAGAGAGAAAGACAACCGTTTTTACAAGCTATCCTTTAAAAGTACTTACTTTGTAGATGCTATAGAAGATGAATGTCTTAAAAGCCCTGAAAATGAAACAACAATTGGGATATCTTCATGTATTTTAAAAAGTGCAAATATATGGGGCACAGAATATAATTATCTGTATCAACATCTCATGAAGAATGTTTCAGTCGATCTAAAGTCGGAATTACTAGAGCTTAATGCCTCTTGGGAGAATTTAGGTAAGAGATTTCAATCAGCACGTCGACAATACTACTCTGAGAAAGGTGGTACTATTTATTCAATATATGGAGCACATCGCCTTAGGGATATGAGCATGTACAAAGCGAATATGCTCAGAAGTTTTTACGAGTAATTACTTGGTTTCAATAGGGTTTAGTGAAGAAATAAAGTTAATAATATCATACACTTATCCTAAGCCTCTCTAAGTAGTTGTCATGTAGACTATTTAGTCTGTTTATTGTGCCACCCATAGTCTGTAAATGTATAGTTTTATTGCCATTTGTACCATGCATATACAGGCTGGTATACTCGCAGAATGAATGAAAGCCAGCATAATCTCAACGACTCAACTTTCCTAGATTTACACCTTTGGAGTGAATGCGATAATCTCAAGGATGCCATAGATGTGGTCTATAAGGATCACTTATCTGACCTTGGCCAAGAGCGTGCAATCAAAAAGCAGTTAAAAGCCCTGCTTATGAATTTCATTGAACGCTATAGGGTTTCCCCTTCAGGTTATATTCATTACAGCCGAAACAAGAATTATTACAGTGAGAGAAAACAAGGCATGGGAAATCCCCTTGGGGTGTCCCAAAAAATACGTGATGTATGTGATAGACTAGAAGAACTGGGGCTAATTGAACAGTACAAGGGAACCTTCAAACCCATAAAAAAGCAAACACGCATAAGGCCTACACAGAAATTTATAGATGAATATTTTACGCCTTACAATCTTTTGGAATGCGATGTGGACTATCATAAAACATTCCCTTTAGTGCGTATCAGAGAAACCCCTGAGTGGTTTGATTTTATTCCTGCAAAGTATAGAGAAAATAAATTCAAGCAACCCCAAAGAAAAGCTATAAGCACAAAGGCGAAAACACTCGAAAAGCAGCTCAATAAATATAATGCGCTACTGGATAGAACCACTATCACACTTGATAAGGACGTGAAGTATCGTGAAAAACGTAAACGCATATACCGTATTTTCGGAGACGAAAAGTTAAGTATACATGGGCGTTTCTATGGTGGTTGGTGGATAGAGATCAAAAGCAGCTATCGTTCGTACATCCTTATTAATGGAAACAAAACAGTAGAGCTTGATTACAAAGCTCAGCACCCTCATATGCTTTACGCTATCGTCTTACAGGAATGCTTGGGGGATTATTCATTTCATAATGATGACCCGTATAATATCAAGATCGGAGACACAGATAGTCTGTACCCAAGAAACTTAGTTAAACTCGCTTTTATGTGCTGCCTCAATGCGGCGAATGAGAAAGCTGCACATGAAGTTCTCAAGCATAAGTATGAAGAAGTATTAAAAAACCCCGATGCATCTCAAGGACAGAAAACAGAAGCACAAGAACTCTTAAGCTTTGTTAAGAATCCCAAGGATTTCAAAGCGTTTATGGATGATTTCAAAAAGGCCCATATTGCCGTTGCCTCATATTTCTATAACAATTGGTGGGAAGACTTAATGTTTTTGGACTCTCAAATATGTGCTTATGTTATCGACACCATGACCGCTAAGGAAATAGTTGTCTTAACAGTACATGATTCCTTTATTGTTGAGGAAAAGCATGAACACACTCTAAAGGGTGTTATGAAAGATGCTTACGCAGCAATTGATATGCCTTTGGCTCTTCCCTCGATAGTATCAAAATCTAGAACTGATATATAATAGACACCTAAGAGCATTCTAAAGTATATCTCTTGTTCATTACAAAGGCTAAACAAGAATTAAGTATATAATATCAATCTATTAAGTGTTCAAAAGCAAGCTTTCCAAAATAAGAGTCCCTGAGAGTCATTAAGGGTATGTATAGCGGTTACCCCATAAGAAATAATACAGGGCACTCAGGTAGTCCCTATGGTGTCAGAAACCTATTCACAATGTTCAAGAATCTCTGGCTTTATGGCCATCTACCCAGTAGGTAAGTTACCTAGCCAGTCATTAATGTCTTTTCTTCGGTATCTTGGGCTTGAACCGATCATCACTGGGTCAATAGTGAAATTATGCTCAAGGCCTTTTCTTCTTTTGTGCCTTTGTGCTCTGACCCATTGTGCGGACATGCCAAGTAGACGTGCAACTTCTTTATCACATAGAAGTATACTAGCGTCGTGGGTGTCGCTTTCGATTTTATGCATTTTTGAAATGTCGTGATGTCGACTAATTCCAGTTACTCGCCTACTGGTAGACGGCGATCTTAGCTTAATTGCTGCTCCTTTGAGCGTGATCGCAACATCACTTTTGCCTACTTAAATTACTATATGATCATTAATATGTCAATATAAAATTGTTATTGTTGTTATCGTCAAAAATGGCGTGCAAGATAGATGCGCTATATGCAGTATTTAACTAGGGGGTATTTTCTTTGCTAGGGGGGGCTTTAAAAGCGTTTATATATAGGCGTGCAGAGCCTCTGATATTTTATACTTTAAGTGGGGATATGGTGGGGATTAAAAAGCCGATGCTTGAAAAATGGAGCGAGTGAAGGGATTCGAACCCTCGACTTCAACCTTGGCAAGGTTGCGCTCTACCCCTGAGCTACACTCGCGCCTTCAAAAGACTTGGTGATTTATAGCGGTTTTATTTTTGAAATCAAGAGAAAAATTTAATAAAGCGCACCAACTTTAATTAAAGGCACTTTGTAAGCGAGTGGTTCTAGCCCTTCAAAGAGCGTAAAGACGGTGATATCCGGGCTTTTTTCTACTGGGATTGCGAGCTCTTCAGAGATTTCACATTCCATTAACTGATCATCTTGAGTGATGTTTTTATAAACAATTTGGAAGAGACGTTGCTCTCTGTAAAACTCTACACGTTTAATAACGTCCGGTAAGGGGGCATCACTGACTATCGTGATACGACCATCATTTAATATGCCTAGCTCGATATTCATTATGATGGCTCCGATGGTTTAGTGATTAAATCAGCAATCAAACTTGATTCTTTTGTCTCATAGCCTTGGCTAGCTATGCCATTAAATGCCGATGCGCCAATATTGTTCTGAGGTTCTCCATATGTCATTTTTAATGTATCTGTTAGAAGGGCTATAGGAGAGAGTGTCTCAGGATTATGCTCTATTTCTTCACGTAAGCTGGCAGGGTTTAAAATACTGCATGATGGCGGAAAGCCATTTTGTATGGATTTGATTTGATGAGGTCCTAATAAGTTATCGCACTGCGCCTCTTGCGCTTGGCGCAAGGTCTCTAGGTCCTGTTGTGAAGATGAATCCCCTACCACGTTTATGTCCTGCTCTTACTGGTGCCACTATAAAATGGCTTTTCTTTTATTTTTATGCCTTCATCATAAAGCCTAAACGTTAAAATTTTCTGTATTATGTTTAGTATTTTATATAAATCTATATTTTAGGCTTAAAGGATATGAGGAGTTTATGATGATTGAGGTTCAAAATATAAATGAAGAGCCGCTGCCGACGACATCCGATGATTTATTCAAGGTGCTGAAATCATTGGATATTCACTATAAGCTTTATGAGCATGAGCCTGTTTTTACGGTTGCGGAAAGTGAAGCGTTAGACCGTGATATTGAGGGCACGCCGTGTAGAAATTTATTTGTCAGAGATAAGAAAAAGCGCTCTTTTTTGATCGTTGTTGCTAATGAAACGGCTGTTGATCTTAAAAAAACGCAAGATTTATTAGAGTGTGGGCGATTATCTTTTGGTTCGGCTGAGCGCTTGTGGCAGATGCTGGGTATTAGGCCGGGATCGGTAAATCCTTTTACGGTGCTTAATGATGCTGAGCATAAAGTTCAGGTTGTTTTGGATGGCGTTATTATGCGCTCTAGCTTGATGAATGTGCATCCTATGGATAATGCGATGACGATCAGTTTGGCGCCTGAAGATTTAATGCGATTTTTGGAGCATAGTGGCCATGAGCCCATAGTGCTTGATTTTTAGGTGTTGGGTAGTACATATGGGACATGTATTTTACATTTCATGTGCGAATAGAAGGAGCGCGTAATGATTATAGGTGGTGGTGCAGGAAGTAACCCAGAGCAACAAGGTGGTGCTGACCAGCTGATATTTGATGCTGATGTTAATAATTTTGAAGGCGATGTTTTACGTGCTTCAATGGAAAAACCTATTCTTGTTGATTTTTGGGCACCATGGTGCGGCCCTTGTAAGCAGCTTATGCCGATTCTTGAAAAAGTTGTTCAAGCTGCTGGCGGTAAGATTAAGCTCGCGAAAGTGAATTTGGATGAAAATCCAGAGCTTGCACAAGCATTACGTGTTCAGAGCGTTCCAACTGTGTTTGCGTTTTTTAAAGGCCAACCTGTTCACGCTTTTCAGGGGGTGCAGCCAGAAAGCCAAATTCAAGCTTTTATTGGTGAGCTGGTGAAAATGGCTGATGCCAATGCGCCTGAAGCTTTGAATATCCCTGAGAGCTTAAAAGCTGCAGAAGAAGCCCTTAAAGAGGGGCGCGTTGATGTTGCGCAAGCTATATATGGCGATATCTTAGAGCAAGATGAAGATAATGTTGCGGCTTATATTGGTATGATTAGAAGCTTTATTACTGATGGCACGCCTGAACATGCGCGTGAAATGTTAGAGCATGCACCAGAAGCTATTGCTAAGGCGCAAGCTTTTATTGAAGCAAAGCCAGCTTTGGAATTAGCGGCAAAAGACCAAGGCGATGAGAGTGAGCTTGCGCCATTATTGGCGGCTGTTGAAGCAAAGCCAGATGATCAAGATGCTCGGCTGGTTCTTGCTGAAGCGCAATTTGGTGCGGGGCAAAAAGAGCAGGCGCTAGAAACGCTTTTAGGCAGTATTGCACAAGATCGCGAGTGGAATGAGCAAGCAGCGCGTAAGCAGCTCTTAGAGTTTTTTAAGGCGCTGGGGAATGCTGATCCTTTAACGGTGGCGTATAGAAAAAAACTTTCTACCCTTTTATTCTCTTAAATCTAGTCTATATGACTTGTTATGGAACATAATCCTTTTGCAGCAAGCTATAAAACATTGCCGGAAAATCTGCCGATTTTTCCGCTTGAAGGCGTTTTGCTTATGCCATTTGGACGATTGCCGCTCAATATATTTGAACCGCGCTATATGCAGATGGTTGAGGATGCTCTTAAGGGTGATCGATTAATTGGCATGATCCAACCTAAAAATAAAGACGAGCTTTATAATGTAGGATGCGTGGGTAAAATCGTTGAATTTTCAGAAACTGAGGATGGGCGTTATTTAATCACTCTACAAGGATTGAGCCGCTTTGCTGTGGGTTCTGAATTACAAGTGGAGACACCCTACCGTCAGGTGCGTGCAGATTGGTCAGGATATAAAAGTGACATAGAGCGTCAAAAATGCTTAGGCGTTGATCGTGAGCGTTTGTGCGGTCTTCTTTCTGCGTATTTTGAAAAAGAAGATATGAGCTGTGATTTTACAAAGTTTGATGATGCGGCGGATGGTAAGCTTATTACATGCTTGGCGATGGTTTGTCCTTTTGAACCAGCTGAAAAACAAGCGTTGCTAGAAAAAAACTGTTGTGTTGAGCGGGCACAATTATTTATGGATATGTTAGAGATCGCTGTGCGCAGCGGTTCAAATTCGCAAATTGATGCTAAGCCTCATTGAGGAAAGCAAGAAAGATAATGATATGAGCGCTATTGATCCTAAGATGCTAGAAATTTTGGTTTGCCCTTTAACGAAAACGACATTGCGTTATGAGGCACAAGCTCAAGAGCTTATATCTGAACAAGCGCAATTGGCTTATCCTATTCGTGATGGTATTCCAATTATGCTCGTTGATGAAGCGCGAGAACTTTGATCGTTTTATCATAAAAAGCTTGCGCGTTTTTCACTAATGGGTTTTATTGCCAGTATGAGCATACAGTCAAGAACATTGCTGCTTCTTAACCTCCTCCTTATGCGCCCTTAAGTGGGTATGAGGCGCTTATTATTGCGCTTACGCTTAAGGGATAAACAAATTTTTCCAATATAATTGATAATTTAGGCAAGCTGCGTTAGAAAAACCGCGTGCTGATATTTTAGGAGATAAGGCTATGAGCCGTGCATATGATTTAGTTAAGGCAGACCCAAACCGCGTTATTATATTTGATACAACGCTTCGCGATGGTGAACAATCGCCGGGTTGTTCAATGAATTTAGAAGAAAAGCTTAAAATGGCAGTGATGCTTGATGAGCTTGGTGTGGATGTTATTGAAGCAGGGTTTCCGATTGCGTCTCCGGGGGATTTTGAGGCGGTATCCGAGATTGCTAAAGTTGTGAAAAATGCCACTATTTGTGGATTATCTCGCGCGAAAGAAGCTGATATTGAAGCGGCTGGGCAAGCGATTAAAGCTGCAGAAAGCAAACGTATTCATACCTTTATTTCTACATCGCCACTACATATGAAATATAAGCTGAAAATGGGTGAGAACTCAGTGATTGAGGCGATCCATGAGAGCGTAACATTTGCGCGGAAATTCACGGATGATGTGGAGTGGAGCGCGGAAGATGGAAGCCGCACGGAAGATGATTTTTTGTGCCAAGCTGTAGAGACAGCGATTGCAGCTGGTGCGCGCGTGATTAATATTCCTGATACTGTTGGTTATTCAGTGCCAGAAGAATATGCAGCGCAAATAAAGATGCTCATGGAGCGCGTACCGAATATTGATCAAGCGATTATATCGACACATTGTCACAATGATTTAGGGCTAGCGGTCGCTAATTCTTTGGCTGGTGTTCAAGCTGGTGCGCGTCAGATTGAATGTACTATTAACGGTATTGGCGAGCGCGCTGGGAATGCGGCTTTAGAAGAAGTTGTTATGGCTATTCGCACGCGTGCGGATATGCTTCCTTATAAGAATAAGATTGAGACAACTAAAATAACAAAAACATCACGGACTTTGTCTGGGATTACAGGCTTTAATGTTCAGCCTAATAAAGCGATTGTTGGCGCGAATGCTTTTGCGCATGCAAGTGGTATTCACCAAGATGGGATGCTTAAGCATGCACAAACCTATGAGATTATGACACCAGAGAGCGTGGGTCTTAATGAAAGTAAGCTTGTCATGGCGAAGCATTCAGGGCGCGCGGCTTTTCGTTCTAAGCTTTCCGAATTAGGCTTTGAGCTGAGTGATGAGGCGCTTAATGATGCATTTGCTCGCTTTAAAAATCTAGCTGATCGTAAGAAAGAGATTTTTGAAGATGATTTAATTGCGCTTATTGAAGATGAGGTGGTGCGTAAGAATGAGGTTCTTAAATTTGTCTCGCTTCAGGTGCAGGCTGGTTCTAAAGGGCCGCAGATGGCTGATTTATGTTTAAAAGTAGAGGGCGTAGAGCAAAGCGCAAATGTTGAAGGCAATGGGCCTGTCGATGCTATTTTTAAAGCTATTCGAGCTATTTATGCGCATGAGGATGCTTCGCTTAAGCTATACCAAGTGCACGCAGTGACTGGCGGTACGGATGCGCAGGCAGAAGTAACTGTGCGGTTGGAAGAAAACGGTAAGAGCGTAAACGGGCAAGGCGCGGATGCTGATACGTTGGTAGCGTCAGCGCGGGCTTACGTGAATGCACTCAATAAGCTTTTGATTAAGCGTAATAGCGTAAATCCGCAGACAGAAGATACAATTGATAAAGCCGCGATTTAAGCGCTTAATTGCCGTCATTTTTCTGTTTTAAGATGATGCTTGCATTATGGTGGATAAGTCTTTATAAATTGGGCGTTTCACAAAGAAGTTATTTGTAAAGGAAGCATATAGATGGCACGCGTAACCGTTGAAGATTGTGTAGATAAAGTTGAAAACCGTTTTGAACTTGTGATGGTGGCTGCTCAGCGCGCTCGCAAAATCGGTTCAGGTGCAGCGCTCACAGTTGATCGTGATAATGATAAAAACCCAGTTGTTGCTCTGCGCGAAATTGCAGAAGAAACAGTTGAGGTTCCTAACCTTAAAGAAGAACTTGTTCGCTCTCACCAGCGTATGGCTGCATATGAGGATGAAGAAGAAGATATTGATTTGATGGATGGCGAAGAGGAATGGGGTACTATTGCTGCACGCCGTGAAAATGCTGGTATGTATGGTGACGAAGAGGTTGCTGATGATGATTCAGAGCCTTCACTAGAAGACCTTGCAGGTGGTCGTCCTGCTGAATAATCGTTTTAGCCTCTGTGGTTTGACTTTTATTAAATAAGCACAATATCTTAAGAAGCTGGCTTTGAAGAGGCCAGCTTTTTTATTTTTTAATATTACAGATTTAGGGAGCTTGATGTGAAGTATCGTAAATTAGGGCTTACAGATATAGAGGTCAGTGTTATTTGTTTGGGTACTATGACTTGGGGGCGCCAGAATACTGAAAATGAAGGTCATGAGCAGATGGATTATGCTCTTGAGCATGGCGTGAATTTCTGGGATACGGCTGAAATGTATGCTGTGCCGCCTACGCCTGATACTTACGGGAAGACAGAGGAAATTATCGGGCGCTGGTTTGCGAAAAGCGGTAAACGTGAAGATGTAATTTTAGCGAGTAAAGTTGCTGGGCCAGGCACGCCTTGGATTCGTGGCGGCGATTACAAGATTGATCGCAAGAATATTTTAGAGGCTGTTGAGGGGTCGCTGAAGCGTTTGCAAACAGATTATATCGATTTGTATCAACTACATTGGCCAAATCGTAGCTTTCCAGAGTTTAATAATGGCTGGGATTATGATGGTCAGTTTTCATCTATAGAGGTTGAAGAGAATTTTTTAGAAGTTTTGGAGACGATGGATGAGCTGATTAAGGCTGGAAAAATACGCCATATGGGGCTTTCTAATGAAACAGCATGGGGCGTTATGAAATGGATTGAGATTTCCAAGCAGCGTAATCTGCCGCGCGTCGTTTCGATTCAGAATGAATATTCGCTTTTATGCCGTCGTTTTGAGCCTTCATTGCAGGAAGTATCTCAAGCTGAAGATTGTGGGCTTTTGGCCTGGTCGCCTTTGGCTACAGGCATGCTAAGCGGTAAATATGCAGGTGGGGCGCGCCCTAAAGGGAGCCGCTGGACTTTATTGCCGGATGGAACATGGCGAGATAGTGCGCAAGCGCATGAAGCTGTGCAGGCTTATCAAGATATTGCTGATAAATATGGCCTTGATTTAACGCAAATGGCATTGGCTTTTGTTAATGATCGAGCATTTGTAACAGCGAATATCATAGGCGCGACTTCTATGGAGCAATTAAAAAGTAATATTGCTTCCATTGATGTTGAGCTATCAGATGAAGTTTTATCTGAGATTAAAGACGTATTTAAACGCTATCCACGTCCTTATTAATTTGAAAGGCGGGCTTGTTTGGTTTCTTAGTAGAAGCCGCCAGTACCGCCAGTATTCGCACGTGGTCTTTGATTGATTGGCGGAGTCTCAGGCTCGTTTTCTGGCTGAGGTTGCTCGTTGTTTTCAAGGCTTTGAATGAGTGAGTTGTAATCAAAAGGTTGGTTAGGATCGATATTTTCTGGATCAATTTTTACGTCTTCTAGGTAATTATAATCATCGAAATCTCTTAGGATATTGATGCCAGTTCCATCGAGAATATACATGTTTTCAGTAGGCTCAGTGCCGATTTGGAAAGCTTCCCATATGACCTTCTCATCACCAGGTTTAGCGCGTGCGCCTGTTTCAGCATTAATCTGAACATTACGAATTCCATCAGGTATACGGAATGGCTTGATCGGTTCGTCTTTGAGCGCTTCAGCCATGAAGTCTTTGAAGATTGGTACAGCAACAGAAGAGCCCGTTTCACGGCGCCCTAATGAACGTGGTTCATCAAAGCCGACAAAAACACCGACAACAAGATCAGGGGAAAAGCCTATAAACCATGTGTCTTTAGATTCGTTGGTTGTTCCTGTTTTACCAGCTAGTGGGCGGCCAAGTGATTTTATACGTACGCCTGTTCCGCGTTCTACAACACCTTCTAGAATGGAGACCATTTGATAGGCTGCGCGTGGATCTGCTAATTGTTCACGATTTTCTGGTAGAGCTGGTGTTGGTTGATCTTCCCAGCGTATTTTGCTTCCGCAATTTGTGCATGATCTATCATCATGGCGAAAAATTGTTTCCCCATAACGATCCTGAATACGGTCGATAATGGTCGGTGTGATTTTTTTACCGCCATTAACTAACACGCCATAAGCGGAAGTGATGTTTAGAAGAGTGGTTTCGCTTGCGCCGAGTGAATTTGAGAGCATAGGCGGCATATTTTCATCAATGCCAAAGCGCTTTGCGTAATCGCTCATCATATCCATGCCAAGATAATCAGCCAGTCGGACGGTCATGAGGTTTTTAGATTTTTCTACGCCCACGCGGATAGGTGTTGGACCATAATATTCATTTGAATAGTTGGTTGGTGACCAGAAATGGCCTGGGCGGTCTTCGATCACAAAAGGCCCATCTAGAACAAGTGTCGCCGGTGTAAATCCATGCTCTAAAGCTGCTAAATAAACGAAAGGCTTGAAAGCCGAGCCTGGTTGGCGTTTTGCTTGGGTTGCACGGTTAAATACAGATGTCTCGTATTTCCAGCCACCCTGCATAGCGAGGATACGGCCAGTATGAGGATCAAGAGCGAGGACTGCGCCTTGTACATCTGGGATTTGGCGAAGCTCATAAGCGTTTTCTTTATCTTGTTTTGGAGCGACCATAATGATGTCGCCTGTTTTAATCGCATCAGAAGGTTTTTGGATTTCAGGGCCTCTTGCATAACCTTGATCGAGATATTCACGTGCCCATTTCAAGTCATTGAGTGCAATAGTCCCATTACCGCCTTCTTCTAGCAAAAGTGAGGCTTTTTGAGCGTCTGTCTTTGTGACGAGCGCGATCTGCCAGTTATCCAGCATTCCTGAGGGTTTCTTAATCGTAGAAAAATCGAAGTTATCAGCTATTTCATGATCGCTTGAAAGAGGGCCGCGATAGCCGTGGCGCATATCATAAGCCATGAGGCCGTTTTGCAGCGTATTTTCGGCGATAGATTGAAGTTTTGGATCGATTGTAGAACGAACAGCTAAACCGCCGCCATAAAGGCTGTCTTCCCCATATTGGTTTTCAAGTTCACGGCGGATTTCTTCTGCAAAATAGCGAGCCGTGATTGTACGTGTTTTAGCACGTTCAGCTGTTTCCAGCGGTGCTTGCAGTGCTATGGCTTCTTCTTCCTTTGTTATGTAGCCTTCCTGCTCCATTCTTTTGATAACCCAGTTACGGCGTGTTATCGCAGCTTTGGTATTGCGTATAGGGTGATAGTTATTCGGGGCTTTAGGAAGGGCTGCTAAATAGGCCATTTCTGCAATGCTTAACTCATCAAGAGATTTATCAAAATATTGCAAAGCTGCTGCGGCGACGCCATAAGAGCGATAGCCTAAGAAAATTTCATTAAGATATAGCTCAAGGATACGGTCTTTGGTGAGCGCTTTTTCAAGGCGGCTGGCGAGGATAGCTTCTTTGATTTTTCTTTCAAAAGAACGCTCATTTGTGAGGAGCATGTTTTTGACAACTTGTTGTGTGATTGTCGAGCCGCCAACAACACTGACATTTCTGCCGATGAGATGTTGGGCATAGATAAAGACAGCGCGCATAAGTGCGGTTGGGTCAACGCCTTCATGGGTGTAGAAATTTTGGTCTTCTGTGGCGATGAATGCTTGCTTGAGCTTTTCAGGTATAGATTCGATTGGAATAAAGACGCGCTTTTCTTGTGCAAATTCTGCCATGAGGCGACCATCACCTGCATAAACACGCGATACGATTGGTGGCTCATAGGTTTTAAGTTGGTCGTAAGCTGGGAGCTGGCTGCCGTAATAATGAAATACACCAAATATCGAGGCTACACCGAAGAAGAAGCCAAGGCAGCCTAATGAAAATAGGCCAAGAAATCCGTACCAGATATATTTCATAACGTTATAATTTACGCCACTCGACGGGTTATTGGCCCATCGGCGCGACCATGGATGAATTGTTCAATATACTCATTACCAGAATTATCTAGTTCTTCGACGCTGCCATGCCAAATGATTTGTCCTTCATGGATCATTGCTACATAGTCTGCGATTTTTCTTACTGAGCCCATGTCATGGGTAATAGAAAGCGCTGTTGCGCCAATTTCTTTGACTTGTTCAACGATTAAATTATTGATGACGTCGGCCATAATCGGATCTAGTCCTGTTGTTGGTTCATCGAAGAAGATAATTTCAGGGCTTGTTGCTACAGCGCGCGCTAAGCCTACACGCTTTTGCATCCCGCCAGATAGTTCGGCCGGGTATAGATCAGCGACTTCAGGCTTTAGACCTACGGCTTTGATTTTTGCTATTGCTATTTCGCGGGCTTCCTTGCGGTTCATGCGGCGGCCCTGAATGAGCCCAAAAGCTACGTTTTCCCAGATTTTTATGGAGTCAAATAAGGCTGCACCTTGAAACAGCATGCCGAATTTAAGCATGAGCTGGTCGCGTTCTTTAGCCGATATATTTGTAATATCTTGCCCATCAATTTCGATTGTGCCCGCATCCGGTTTAAGTAGGCCTAAAATACATTTTAGAGTGACGGATTTTCCTGTGCCTGAACCGCCAATAACAACAAGTGACTTACCTGCAGGCACTTCTAGGTCAACACCTCTAAGGATATGATTGTTTCCAAAAGCTTTTTTTACGCCAGTGAGTTTAATTTTCGGAGTTTCGATCGTGCTCATGAGAAGAAAACCTGCGTTAAGAGATAGTTGAATATCAAGATCAGTATGGAAGCTGAGACAACTGCATTTGTCGTTGCATTTCCAACGCCTTGTGCGCCGCGGCCTGAATTATAGCCGTGATAACAGCCCATAATAGAAACGATGAAACCAAAAGCTCCTGCTTTGACGAGGCCAGAGATGACATCCATGGATTCTAGAATATCCCATGTTTGGCTGATATAGTTATTGGGGTTAAAGCCGAGTTTGTATACTGAAACAATATAGCCACCATAAACGCCGATAATATCGCCAATTAGGACTAAAATCGGCAAGGTGATTGCGCCAGCTAAAACGCGGGGTGCGATAAGGTATTTATATGGATTTACCGAGAGTGTTGTGAGGGCATCAATTTGCTCTGTTACACGCATAGTGCCGATTTCAGCGGCGATGGATGCGCCTACGCGTCCTGCAACCATCAAGCCTGCAAGTACGGGGGCTAGTTCACGGGTTACAGAGAGAACAACAACGCTGGCGACTGCGCCTTCTGCATTAAAACGGGTAAAGCCTGTATAAGATTGTAAGGCTAGCACCATTCCAGTGAAAAGAGCGGTCATGCCCACAACTGGCAGGGAGTAATAGCCAATATCTTTAAGTTGGCGCCATAGTTGTGATGGGAAATATGTTGGCGTTACTATGTGGTAGAGTGAAAGCCCTATGAAACGTGTGATTGCACCAGTTTTTTCGAAAAGATTGAGTAACGCTGCCCCAACCATTTGGAAAATATTCAGAGACGGCTTTTGATTTTGATTGGAATGTGCTGTCATGAAGCGGTTTATCCTGCTAAAAAATATGAGAGAAAAGGTAAACTATTGAAGGGCGTGCGTCCAGAGTGAATCAGATGCAAAAGATTGATAGTCGTGAATTAATTGATATGGCAGAAATGCTGAGTGATCTGCCTGTTCGAATCGAGTTGGCTTATGCTTTAGAGGATAATTTACTCTTTGGTGAGCGTATTTACGGAGCGGAGGCGAAGTTATGGCTGCATGTACGCTTGGCAAAAATAGTTGAAATATCGGCACGAAGCCTAGTTGGAAGCGATTACCGCCTTGTGCTTTATGATGGGTTGCGAACGACTACAGCGCAAGAGAGGATGTTGAATACAAAGCGGGTGCAAGATCATCCGCACTGGCTAGAGGAGCCACGATTGCTCTCTCCGCCGGGTAAGGGTGCGCATCCAAGGGGTATGGCTATTGATGTGAGCTTAGAGCATAGAGAAGATGGTCTGTTGGATATGGGCAGCGCTTTTGATTATTTAAGTGATGATCCTTCGCCAAAGGGTAATATTGCGCATCGGCAATATGAGCATAGTGATGAAGTGATGCAGAATCGTAAAATGCTTGATGATTTAATGCTTAAGGCTGCAGAAGCTTGTGGTGAAGAGCTTTTACTCTTGTCGCAGGAATGGTGGGATTTTAGGCTTACCCCCACAGTTTATGAGGTGTACGTGCCTTTGTCCGATGAAGATTTGCCGTTGGCAATGAGGATGTGTGATTAATGTCTAATCAATATATGTACGTTTATATCTTTGACCTAGTGAAGTGAGAATTTCATAGCTGATTGTTCCTGCATTTTTGGCAAGCGCATCTAGGCTATTGTTTTTTCCTATAATTTCAATGTGATCACCAATAATAGGCGCGTCTTTTTTAGGGATAGCGCTGATATCAATGATGGTTAAATCCATCGATATTCGTCCACGTACAGGGCAAGGACAGTCTTTATAATAAAAGGATGTGTTATTGCTCAATGTTCTGGGTAATCCATCAGCATAGCCAATGTTAATTATGGCTAGCTCTGTGTCTTTTTCAAATTTATAGGTTAGATTATAGCCGGCTGTTGAGCCTTTCTTGGCGGTTAAGATTTTAGCAATTGGTGCGGTGAGCTCGATGACTGGGCTCATTGGGTTTTGTTGTAATGGCACAGGATTGCCGCCATAAAGGGCGATACCTGGGCGTAAAAGCTCAAAATGGTAGTCGTTATGTAGGAAGATGCCTGATGAATTGCAAAGAGAATTTTTAATATGCGGAAAGTGCTCAGTGATTTCTTTAAAGCGTTGATATTGCTTATGTGATTCAGTTTTTTCAGGTTCATCGGCACTAGAAAAATGGCTTAAGATCAGAGCTATGTCGATATTATAGGTAAGCTCAGGGTTGTTTTTAATTTCATGAAATTCTTCTTTTGTTAGTCCGAGCCTGTTCATGCCTGTATCAAAATGTAGCGCGCAAGAAGGAAGCCTTTCATTTTGCTTATAAAGGGCGAATTGAGAAATATCAGTTAGGATAGGCGATATTTGATGGTGTATGTATGTGTTAAGTGTATGTGTGTTAAAACCACTAAATGAATAGAGTGTGTAATCTTCTTTTATAGAATTTCTGAGCTCTATAGCTTCATCAGGATTGGCAACAAAGAAGGTTTTACAACCTTTTTTAAGAAGCGCTTTGGTGATTTCTATAGCGCCAAGGCCGTACGCATTTGCTTTGACGGCAGCGGCGATTTCTTTGCCGTGGGCTTTGTTTTTGAGGATATCGTAATTTTCACGCAGAGCGTTTAAGTTAATTGTTAAGTGCCCTACTGCGTCTTTGGTCATGGCTACTCGTAATCATCATCGCCGTACGCGCCGAAGTGATTTGGATCAAGGTCTGAAAAGCGCGTGAAATTAGGGTCAAAGAACATTTTAACAGCACCAATAGGGCCGTGACGTTGCTTAGCCACGATACATTCACCAATGTTATGGGCGCGTTCCATGCGCTCTTGCCATTCAAGGTGCTTGTCTGTGCCCGGATCGGGCTCGGTACGAGAGAGGTAATATTCCTCACGATAAACGAACATCACAATATCCGCATCTTGCTCGATTGATCCTGATTCACGCAGGTCAGAAAGCTGTGGACGCTTATCTTCACGTTGTTCAACAGCACGGCTGAGCTGGGATAGGGCGATTACAGGGATATCTAACTCTTTGGCAATGGCCTTTAAACCACGTGTGATTTCGGAGATTTCCAAGACACGGTTCTCTGAGGATTGGCGAGAGCCGTTACCGCGTAAGAGCTGAAGATAGTCGACGACGATCATATCTAGACCGTGTTGGCGTTTTAGGCGGCGGCAGCGTGTACGTACAGCACCGATAGAAAGCGCTGGCGTATCGTCAATATAGAGAGGGACTTGGCTCATACGTTGTGAGGCTTCGACGAAGCGGCGGAAATCTTCTTGTTTGATGTTCCCTTTACGGATTGCATCACTTGGAATTTCTGACTGCTCAGAAAGAATACGCCCTGCCAGCTGTTCTGCAGCCATCTCTAAAGAGAAGAATGCGACGCGTCCACCCTGCTCTCCTCCGCTATCTGCGTAGGCTTTTGCAGCGTTAAAGGCCCAGTTAACTGCTAGGGCTGTCTTACCCATAGATGGACGTCCTGCAAGGATAAGAAGGTCTGATTTTTGGAAACCGCCGAGTTTTTTGTCAATATCGGCTAGGCCAGATGTCACGCCTGTTACGTTTCCGGCAGTTTTATAAGCTTTTTCAGCATGCTCAATGGCGATCAGGACAGAGTCTCGTAATGTGACAAAGCCACCTTTTACATCACCTGTCTCTGCAAGCTCGAAGAGTTTCGCTTCTGCACTTTCGATGGTGGTATCAGAATCTGAATCAAGGCTATGATTATAAGATTGGTTAACGATGTCTTCGCCAAGCGTAATAAGTTCTCGGCGTACGTGTAGGTCGAAAATTGTACGTGCGTAATCTTCTACGTTAATGACGCTAATAACTGTAGCAGCGAGATCCGCTAGATAGCCTGCACCACCGATTTCGCTTAAATCTTCGTCTTTTTCGAAATAGTTTTTAAGTGTAACAGGCGTGGCTGTTTGGCCTCGCTCGATAATTGTTTGAATCGTTTCAAAAATACGCTGATGCGCTGGCATAAAAAAGTGATTAGCGCGAAGAAAGTCAGAGACTTTTTCGAGTGCACGGTTATCGACGAGCAAAGCGCCTAGCAGCCCTTGTTCAGCTTCTAAGTTGTGTGGCAATACACGATATGCTGTGGAGCCTTCATTGTTGTCTACTGGCAAAGGAGCCATGTCTGGAATGTCATATGCGAGATCTTGAGTCATGAGCATAAAATAGCGTTATTTATGGCCGCTCACCAGCAAAAGAAATATAGAGGCTGTGAATAGCGGGGGTAAGTTTTCGGGGTGCATTGTAAAGGATGTGGGTATAAAAAAACCTGCCACAAGGGACAGGTTTTTCTTAAATTTATATATAAGAAGGGACGCTTATTCAGCTTCTTTTTCTTCTGTATTTTCTGCGATCGCTTCTTCTTGAGCCGCTTTAGCAGCTTCTTTTTCAGCTTTCTTTGCAGCGCGCTCTTCAGCTTTAGCTGTTTCTTCAGCTTCTTTTTCAGCTTCTTCAGCTTTACGTGCTTTTTCAGCTTCCAAAGCGCCTTCTTCCAATACTTCAGCCAAAGCTTCTTCAGTATTGTCTTCAGCAGCTTCTTCTTCAACTGTTGCAAGTTGAGCCTTACCAGTTTCAGCCTGAATTTTCGCTTCTTCGTTTGAGCGTGCGATGTTCACGATGATTTCAACTTTAACTTCAGGGTGAAGGATGATTTTCACAGGGAAAAGACCGATTTCCTTGAAGTTTTGGTTTAGATCAACCATTGAACGGCTGATAACTTGCTTTGATTCTGCTGAAGCAGAGTCTGCAATGTCACGTGCAGTTACTGATCCGTATAGTTGACCAGCTTCTGATGCTTGACGAATTAGAGCGACTTTTAGGCCTTCTAATGTTTTTGCCTGCTTTTCAGCTTCTGCTTTACGTTTCGCATTATCAGCTTCAAGAGATTTCTTTTGGCTTTCAAAATAAGCAATGTTTTCGCTGCTTGCACGAAGAGCTTTCTTCTGTGGAAGCAAGAAGTTACGTGCATAGCCTGGCTTAACAGCAACAACGTCGCCCATATTGCCAAGTTTTTCTACGCGCTCGAGTAAGATTACTTGTGTAGACATATTCTTATCTCCTTAATCTTTATTGCGAGGCGCACGTGGTGCACGAGGCGCTTCACTTTCAGTGTTAACGTAAGGCATCAAGGCCATGAAACGTGCACGTTTAATAGCGCGTGCAAGTTCACGTTGTTTCTTTTGTGAAACAGCAGTGATGCGGCTAGGAACAATTTTACCGCCTTCAGAGATGTAACGGCTTAATGTTCTTGTGTCTTTCCAATCAATTTTTGGCGCCTTTGGGCCGCTGAATGGGCAGCTTTTTTGGCGACGGAAGAATGGACGTTTTGCTGTTGGGATATCTGCAGCTGACATTATGCGGCCTCCTTCTCTGCTTTATCTGATTTTTTCATCATGACTGATGGACCTTCTGTAGGCTCGTCTAGGCGAAGTGTAAGTGAGCGAACAACTTCTTCATTGATACGCATAACACGCTCAAGCTCGATAAGAGCAGCAGCTGGTGCTTCACTTTCGATGAGTGTGTAGTGACCTTTTTTTGCTTTGTTGATTTTGTAAGCAAAGTTCTTAAGACCCCATTGTTCAGTCTTAAGGATTTTACCGCCTTGGTCTTTGATGAGTGTTTCAAAGCTAGCAGTTAGGTCTTTCACCTGTGCATCGCTTAGATCTTGCCGTGAGATAAACACGGTTTCGTAGTATGGCATATTGCCCTCCTCTCGGTTTTTAAGGCTTTGATATTTTGATTTATCTGTCGTTACTCGGTCGCTTGTGGCTGTATTAGCCACTGCGCTCCTCGTTCCTAATCTAAATGCAAAATCTCTTTGCCTTGATTAGCCATATGCACCATGCGTATGGCGAGGTTATGAATGTTGCGGAATATGGCGCATTTGCTTTGATATGGCAAGTTTTTTTTAATGGTTAAAGCGCCTAAATGGACGATTTCGACTAAAATTGATATAAATCAGTGTGTTAGCTTGAAATTAATATGCATCTATTTATCCAATATCTTTTTATAAATCCCTTATTTTCAAAGGGTTTAGGTTAAATCTTAAATGAATATTAATGTGTTGCGCTTATCATCTATGAAGATTTGTAAGTGTGAAAATATGAGTTTTATAAAGTTATTTAGTGAAAAAGCAGAGCAAGGCTATAAAGCTTCTTCTTTCGAGAAGGGGGCTCACGCTGCAAATATTTCACAAGAACAAGACACGATTTCTACGCAAATTGTCCAAAATGTTCAAGCTAGTTTAGAAGGCGGTAAGTCTGAAAGCTCTTTCGTGCAGCTCACTGGTCGCGACCATACAGTTGCGGATGGTTCGAATGCTAAAATTGATAACTTAGCTTCTGGAGCAAATGCCGGCGCGAATGTGCAAAATAATGTCACTATTTCTACGCTTGAAGATAATGTTGAAGCGGCGCAAGGTCGTTTTGTAGCTGATTTGGATAAAACACAAGCGACAGTTTCGGCATTATTGGAGCAGGCCGCAGATCAGGTGGGGCAAGGTTTTCAAGCAGCGCCTCAAGCGAGCAATGCCGATGTGGGCTCGATCGCCTTAGCTGATGTTAATAATATGCTGTCTAAAAATCTGAGCCCTGAAGATGAGGCGCTTTTAGCGGAGCAAGCTGTAAAAATGTTGCTTCCTTTACGTGATGCCAACGGCAATGTGATTGAGGCGCCACAAATTGCTAATAATTTTGATCATGACACATTAGAGAAAATGAAACCAGTTGAGGTGCTGAAGCTTTTAAAAGACGTTATGAAACCTGCTGAGCAGCATCAAGAGATGAAAGATTTCGAAGCGATGAAAGAGAAGTTTCAGACGCTCTCTGCCGGGCATGATGTGCATAAAAACCTAAATCAGACAGTCTTGGCGAGTGATGTGGATAGTGCGGATATTGATGTAAATGATGTTGAGGCGCGTATGGCTGAACTTGGCGAGTATAAAGTTTGTCCTTTAGCTGTTCAGTGTAGTGTGTTTCCACCAGTTCAGCATATTGAAAATGATCTGATCGCTATGGATTTGAGCTTTAATGACGTTTGGAACTCATTCGATTTGGATCAGATTTCAGATCTTACCGTAGAGTTTAATCCTCCTGAGTTAGTAGAACAAAAGGTACAAACTATGGGTTCCAATGCTTAAATGTTGATGAGTTTAGCGTCCTTGTTTTTATTATGCCTTAGTTATTTTTTTGACCAAAAGTTACATATTTTTCTTTATTAGAGTTGGCTATAGGGTTACATATTATATTGGGATTTATAAAAAGAATATCGATTAGTGCAATATTTACATTCAAAAGATAAAGCAGAAGAAATTTCACAAAAAGCCATTGAGCGAATTGATGCTGAGGGATTAAGCCGTCTACCACAAAATTATGAGTTGTGGTATGTGTATTACTCGGCCATTAATGTCGATGTTGTTCGTGCGATTGATATCATGATCGCGAATAAGCAAAAGGTGAATGATGATCGTTGTGAAGAGCTTTATCAGCGTTTTCTAAGTCGTAATCGAGATAATGATCGTGTTCGCGAAGCTGGGCAACAGATTTCAGATACAATTAAAGATATGAGTGGGCGCGTAACGGGCGCTAAGAGTTTTGCTGAAAATTACGGGCATGTGCTAGAGGCTGCGTCCAAGGCGCTTACGAGTGGAGATTCTTCTAAGCCAGAGGATGTCAAAAAGACACTCGATTCTGTGCTTGATAACACATATGACATGATCCAGCATAATATGGAGCTGGAAAAAGAGCTTGAGCGCTCTTCTGCAATGATGCAGGAGCTTCAGCGCGATTTAGAAAAGGTTCGTAAGCAAGCGCTGACCGATGGTTTGACGAATTTAGCTAATCGTAAGGCTTTTGATGACGAGCTTGCTCGTGTTTTAGCAATTTCCAATGAGCAATCCAGTACTTTTACGCTTATTTTTATGGATATTGATTATTTTAAGAGCTTTAACGATAATTATGGTCACCAAGTTGGAGATCAGGTTTTACGCCTTGTTGCTAAAACACTCACTGATGGTGTTAAGGGGCGAGATATTGCCGCGCGTTATGGCGGCGAAGAGTTTGCAATCATATTGCCTGATACGAATGTTAAGGGTGGCGTGAATGTTGCGGATTCGCTTAGAAAAATCATACAAGGCAAAGAGCTTGTTAATCGTAATACAGGCGATGTTCTCGGGCGCATTACGCTTTCTGGAGGTGTGGCTGAGTATATTCGTGGAGAGAGTGTTGAAGAGATTATAGAGCGTGCTGATGCTGCTTTATATACGGCTAAGCATAACGGTCGAAATCAAGTTGTTGCAGCACCTGCAGCAGTCAAAACATCTTAATATTCTTGAAGAATAATATAAAAATTGGTGGATCCTAGCGGGATCGAACCGCTGACCTCTTCGCTGCCAGCGAAGCGCTCTCCCAGCTGAGCTAAGGACCCGACCGTTTTCATCTGTTTCTTGTGACTTTGTTTTTTGTCGTTCAAATGCAGATGTAAATTTTACCCCTTATGCGCGTCATGAGAAATATCTATGGACGATATGCTTGTAAGGAGTAATTCCAATCAGGAACGAAGCGCACTTTAGGGAAAAATGCGCTTCTGATCAAGTCTAAAAATTAAGCTGCTTTTTTTGTTGTTTTAGCTTTGCTTTTAGGTGTTGCTGCTTTCTTAGGCGCTGGTGCAGTGCCGTCTATAATATGAAGATCGCGCTGTGGGAATGGGATTGAAATACCCTCTTTATCAAATGTGATTTTGATATTTTCAGTTAGATCAAATAGAACTGGCCAGTAATCTGCGCTTTTTACCCATGGACGTACGACAAAGTTTACAGAGCTGTCTGCAAGTGCTGATACAGCGATAACAGTTTCTGGAGTATTTAAAACGCGCTCATCGCTTTCTACGATTTTAGTCAGGGTTTTCTTGACTTTTTTAAGGTCGTCATCGTAACCAACGCCGATAACCAGATCGATACGGCGTGTTGGTTTTGTTGAATAGTTTGTAATAACGCCATCTGTAATGCTGTTATTTGGTACAATCACTGTTTTGTTGTCAGGCGTTCTCATTTTTGTAGTGAAAATGGTTATTTCTTCTACAACACCCGCAGTGCCGCCTGCTTCTACATAGTCACCAGCCTTGAATGGGCGGAATGCAATGATCATGAAGCCGGCTGCGAAGTTTGAGAGAGAGCCTTGAAGTGCTAGACCAATGGCTAGACCAGCAGCGGCTAGGATCGCGGCTAGTGATGTTGTTTCTATGCCGAGTTGGCTTAAGGCGGCAATGACCACAAAGGTCAGGGCAAGCGCGTGTAGTATATTACCCGCGAAACCTGTTAATGTTGGATCAACTTTGTTTTTTTCCATTAGCTTTTTGAGGATCGCGACAACTCTTCCTGAAAGCCATTTACCAATGATAAAAATTGCAATCGCGGTAATGATTTTTATTGAGTAAGTCGTGATATATCCGAGTATTATGTCACTCGTAAATTCAAATTCCATGGGGTTAATCCTTTGTTTTCTTTGATTTAAGATGGCTTCAGTATGACGGTGTTTTTGAAAGAGTCAAGGAATGAAAAACCCCGCTTTATGGGCGGGGCTTTTGAATTTCTTTAAATTTATTAGTGCTTTAGCGCTGATTCATGAAATGTAAAATATACTGGAATAGCGCAATGAAACTAATATATAGATTCAAGGCGGCGGCCCAAGCCATACGCTCTGAAGCTTCTTTGCTATGTGCTGGGTTGTACATTTCTTTCATGGCTTGTGTTTGCCATACAGTTACGCCAGACATGAGTAATATACCGGCACCTGCAATTACGTTTGACATGGCACTGCTTTGGAAGAACAAGTTTAGTAAGCTTGCAGCGACTAGGCCCCATATGCCCATAAAAACAAATGTTCCAACGGCGGATAGGTCTTTTTTCGTTGTGTAACCAAAGATACTTAAGCCTGCAAACATTGAGGTTGCAATGAAGAAGGCTTTTGCTACAGCAATGCCGAATTCTGGATTTTGTCCAGCTGCGACTGCGATAGTCGAGAAGCTTATGCCGTATACTGCAGATAGGGCGAAGAAAGCAATTCTAAGCTTGCTCGCAGCCATTGAAGCAGGATTAAAGCCAAACCATACGATGGCCAGTGGTGCTAGCATTACAATAATTGATTGAGGGCCACCTAGAAATAGATTGAGTAAAAGTGGTGAGCTGCCTACAATCCATGCTGTGATTGCAGTCACTAGAACGCCAGCAGTCATTTTTGCGTAGATGTTATTCATGTGCGCCTTAAGGCCCGCATCAATCTCTCTCACGCGTGTTTGTGTTGTTTCGTAACGACCAGGTTGCATTTAGCACTCCTTATTAACTTAATTGATATCAATATTCTGCTATCTATATAGTATTTATTGTAACATATTTCAAAGAGAAAACGTAAAAACGCTTAAACCTGCTCCATGTCTTTATTCACTTCATCACATTTTGTTTCTGCGTGCGCTAAGGGTTCTGATTGGCGGGTTACGGTTAAAAATATTTTGCAGCAGCTTGAAGCGATACGCAGTGATATGAATGATTTTAATCTGGGATTTATTTATATCTCAGATCATTTATCCGAAGATGCGCCAAGTATTTTGAATATGCTTAAATCAGTTTTGGGAGTTGAAAACTGGGTTGGCAGTACTGCGATGGGTGTGTGTGGTAGCGGTGTTTCTTATATTGATGAGCCGTCTATATCTGTGATGCTGGCTCATTTTGAGGAAGAGAGTTTTGAAATATTCAATATGATAGATGAGCAGGGTTCAGGGTTGCCAAAGTCTGTTGATGCTTGGCTTAAAGATCGTTTTCCTATGTTATCTTTTGTTCACGCTGATGCGTTTTCACATGCCGATATCGGCCAGCAAATACTCGATGTCGCAGATGCTACAAATAGCTTTATGGTTGGCGGTGTTGGATCATCTCGCAATATACAATATCAATTTGCGGGCGGTGTTTTTGAAGGTGGTTTGAGCGGGGTCATCATGGATGAAAGTGTTAAGGTGGCAACGACACTTTCGCAAGGTTGCCACATTATCGCTTCAAGCCACAATGTAAGTAATAGTGATGATAATAGTATTTTTGAGTTGGATGGTGAGCGTGCATTAGATGTGTTTATGCGCGATTTGCGTTCTATGACTATAAAAATTATGGATCAAGATCCAGATGAGATTATGGTTGATCCTGATAATATCCCTGAAGAATTTCAAGCGGTTTTGAATGGTGAAGTTCATGCTGCGGTAACAGTTTCAGAATCTGACCAAAAAGATTATATGGTGCGCCACATTATAGGTATTGATCCTGATGAGGGTGCAATTTCGATAGCGGATAGTGTTGGTATTGGGGAACGTATTTTATTTGTGCGCCGAGATGAAAAAACGATGCGTGAAGATCTGGTTGAAAGCCTATTGAGCTTGAAAGCGCGCATAGAAAAGGATGAGGGGCGCTTTGAGCCTAAAGGTGGTTTGTATGTTTCTTGTATCGCGCGTGCGAATTTCGAGGCTGATAAACACCCTCATGCAGAAATGAGTGTGATTAGAGAAATTATAGGCGATATCCCATTGGCTGGTTTTTATGCAGGTGGTGAGGTTAGTAATGCACGTCTATATGGTTATACAGGTGTTTTAACCTTGTTCTTATAGATTTTTAGGAATTAGCCTTGGCTTTTAGCCTTTGTGGCTTATAGTATCTATACGTGTTTTATTTACAGGGCTTTCAATATGATTAGATTTTTCCACCTTTTTGCGTTTGTCATACTCAGTACGATTTTGCCTTATCAGGCTTATGCTCAAAGTACAGCTTTGCCTTCCATGCCAGCCCCGATTGAGAACCTCGTTGCTGAAGGGGCGCAGGTGCGTTATTTGGGTAAAGATAAGGGGTTGGATGCTTGGATTACTGTAAAGAACGGTAAAGAGCAGTATTTCTATGTTTTGCCAGATCAAAGTGCATTTGTGATGGGCTTGCTTTTTGATGATTCCGGTAAGTTGGTAACGGTGCGTCAGGTCGATCGTTTGCGTGCTCAAGGTGACGATTTGCTTGATAATTTGGCGGATATTCCTATAGAGCCGCAGCCTGCTACAGAAGCTGATGCTTTTAAGTTTAAAACACCTTCCGAGCGTTTATTTACTGATATAGAGGGGAGCAATTGGGTGGCGCTGGGGCAGCGAGATGCGCCTGTTGTGTATAGTTTTATTGACCCTCAATGTCCGCATTGTCACGCATTTATAAATGATCTGCTTTCTAGCAAGGCTTTAGAAGAGGGTAAAGTGCAGTTACGCCTTATCCCTGTTGGCTTTAAAGATGAGACGCGTGCTCAGGCAGCATATCTTATAGCTGCGCCTGATCCTCAAATGGCTTGGATGCGCCATATGGCAGGGGATGAGCAAGCATTGCCAGCGCGCTCAGATATCAATCAACAAGGTGTGCAGCGTAATTTATCAATCATGACAGCATGGAAGTTTAATGTGACACCGATGATTATTTATCGTGCGAATGATAATAGTGTGAAGATTATTCGTGGCCGTGCTAACGATATTGCAGCTCTGCTCAATGATATTCGTCGTTAAGTCTAAAAGTCCTTCTTAGTTGGCTTGTTTTTGCCCCGCTATTTTCGTTATAATAGCGGGGTTGTTATTATTTTTTATTGTGAGCCTTTCATTATGAGTCAACGTACAGATTATCTAGTCGATGTTCTTAAGCATATTGGCTCTCCCCTTATGGTGGCGATTAACCGTGCGCTGGTTGGTAATCAGGGTGTAGAGGCAGATGCGAAATCTCTAGCCGAGGCTTTGGGTAAATCGGTTAAAACTGGTATTGATTTAGGAGATCTTCTCGATCTTAATCCGGTTGAGGCAAATGATGATTCATTACGTGTAGGCTTAACCGCTTTGGCTTCTTCATTGGTGGCGGCACAAATAGAGAAAAAAGGGCAAATGCCCGAAGATGGTGAGCTCAAACGTATTGTTGATGGGATGCAAACTGTAGTCGCCTTTTCAGATAATTTTTCTCCCAGCCCTGAAAATATAGCAAGATTAGAGCATCTAAAGGCTATGGGGCCAGCTGGAGATGTTGCTCAGACTAATTTGCAATATGTTTTTGCTTTTTTGCCAGTTGTTCAGGCTATCTCAGAGTTTTCATTTGGTGAGCAAGAGCAAAAACTTACCGTTGATGTAACTGGTAAAATTGTTTTGCGTTCAGATGAGATGGCGATGAAATTGATGCCGCTTTTGGAAGAGGAGGCGTTTAAATCTGCGTCTTTGGCTTTGTTGGGCAGTTTGGCGCAAATTTATGTTGATGCGCATCGCGCTGAAGTAAAAGCGGCAGCCGCTAATACCGAGGGGCCAGGGCCGAGTTTAGATAAGGTATGGTCTCGTTTTGATGCGCAAGTCTCGATGCTTGAAATTTTAGTGCAGAATTTGGTTCCTGATGATTTGGAGCAATCGCCAGCTGCTGGCCCCGCTGTGCAACAAGCGACAGACACTGCTCCTTCTGCGCCGATGGGTGGGCAAGCTTCAGTACAGCCAGCGCCACAACAGGATACTGAGGCGTCTGCCGCTCCAGTAACGCCTCCTGCACAGCAAGCCCAAGAACTCGCGCAGGCAGCTGCGCCATCAGCGCCACAACAAGCGCCAGTCGCTCAAGAGCCTGCTCAGGCACAGGCACAGGCACAAGTATCTGCAAATCCAATGAGTATGTTTGCAAGTAAACCGCAGGAAACTCAAAATGCTCCAGCTCAAGAGGCGCAGCAAGCACCTCCGTCTCCACCGGTAACGCCTCCTCCTGCTGTGCAAAATGAGACTGTTGCGCAAACAAGTGCTCCAGCTCAAAATCAAGCAGAGCAAGCAAATCAGGCTAATCCTATGGCGATGTTTGCAAGCAAGCCGCAGGAAGCTCAAAGTGCCCCGGCTCAAGAGGCGCCGCAAATGCCTCCAGCTCAACCTGCCCAGTCAGTTGCACCACCTGTGCAACATCAGGCTCCAGCAGCTCAAGAGCCTGCGCAGGCGCAAGCTTCGACCAACCCAATGGCAATGTTTGCAAGTAAACCGCAGGAAACACAAGCTCCACAGCAGCAAACAGCTGATGCACAAGCGAGTTCTGGGGAAGGTGCTGCTGAAGGTTCGTCGGAGGGTAGTTCTTCTGCAGGCGAGAGTGGTGGCGGGCCTATGTCATTTTTCAAAAAAGGTGATTAGCGATGTCGGTTAATGCTGTATTAGCCGCGTGTTTGATGCTTGCCTCGCAAACTTATTCTGTACCGCCAGCCGTTTTAGTTGGTATTTACAAGGCTGAGGGCGGGAAGGTTGGTCAAGAAGTGCAAAATAGTAACGGCTCCTCCGATTTGGGCCCTATGCAGATTAATACAATCTGGCTGCCGAGTTTGGCAGAAAAATGGGGCGTTAAAGAGGATGTTGCAAAAAAATGGCTTAGAGATGATGCTTGCACCAATGTTAATGTCGCAGCGTGGATTTTGCGTGGGCATTTGGATGAAACGGGCAGTTTATCGCAAGCTATCGCGCATTATCATTCACGTACGCCCAAGCATGGCACGCGCTACAAAAAGCGTGTTATTGATATCTTGAATTCCAATGGTTTAGTTAAAAAATAAAATTCACAAGGTTGGGGGCAGTTTTGTCGCTATTCTTGCAGAGTTGATTTATAGCAGTTATTTTGGTTGAGAATAATTGTTCTTTTGCTGATTCTCTTGTCAGTGAATGCTTGAATTGAGTGATTTAATTTTTGCATGTTAGTCTTTAAATAGGGTTCGATCGGACATGGCTCGTTTTTCATTTTCAACCTTGCTTACATTTGCATCGGTTTTGTTGTTGAGTGCTTGTGGCTCCCCTGATGGCTTTGATAATGGTAAGCCACAGATAGTGGCGTCTCCAGATAAGGTTTCATTGATGCTTGCTGAGGCCGCGGACCGCGCGTCTAATGCGCTTGAAACGCTTGCTGCTGTTGAGAATGCGCGTTCCCCTTCTACTAAGTTGGGTTCTGTTGATGACGCTCCTGTTGAGCTAAGGCGTGCAGTCACTGTGAATTGGATAGGCCCTGTTGAGCCTATTACTAAAAGCTTGTCGGATCGCGCAGGCTATGAATTCTTAACTATAGGCGCGCAGCCTCCTGTGGCTGTTGTTGTGTCTCTAGACGTGGAAAATCGACCAATCATAGATATTTTGCGTGATATTGGCCTACAACTTGGTGTGCGTGGTGATGTGAAGGTTGATGGTCGCCGCCGTATCGTGGAAATACATTATCCGCCTAATATGGGCGCTGGTGGAGCGAAGTAGAGATTAATTTGATGGGTTTTATGACGTTTTCAATTTTAAGATCTAAGAAGACGCTGCTGGTTGCGGCAAGTCTTTTGACGCTTGGCTTAGGGGTAGTTGATGCGCGTGCTGATGAGATTGATATCTTTGTTCCTCAACCCTTGAAAGAACTGCAATATTTAGAGCGTGAAGGCAATCCTGTTCAAGCTATGGCGGCTATGCCACTTGATATTCGTCGTGATGCGATTATTGAGGCTGCAACATCATATGGTGCGCGCGGAGGACTGACTTGGCAGACATATCTTATTCGTAAAGAGCTGGATGTGCGTGCTCGATATTTGGATAAGGTTTTTGATTTTTCTCAGCTTTTAGTCGCTGCGCCGTCTGGCCTTTTGATTGAGCCACCTATCGTTAGTGAGTCTGATAATGCGATGATTATCGAGATTGGGGCACAGGAAGCAGCTGTATCTGATCGTGTTTATCACATTATTCAAAATGCACGTATTGTCTCTTCTCCGCGTAATTGGCGCGAGTATTTGGAGCGTGATTGGGGCGGTGAAGTTGAGCCGCCACCAGATATTTTAAGGCCTGAAGATGAGGAAGAGCGTGAATTATGGATTAAGCATGTAACGCTTGGCTGGGAGCAGGGCTTGCAACAGGCGAATGAGATTTTTGCTGATGATTTGGCGTTATTGACTGCTGATTTTCAGGGGATGGTTCGTTATCGTTTACTTCTTACACAGGGCATGATTTCACCACCGCGTGCTTTGCAAGTTGATAGAGGTGTTACAGGTGGTGGAAGTGAAATGCGAGTTGGCGACCGTGCTATACAGCTAACGGGCATACCTGAGTTAATTACTGGAGCGGATTCATGGAAGCCCGCAAACCGATAAGCCTATTAAAATCACAAGATAGCTTTGCTGAGACTTGGCCTGATGAGCCGGATCGCTTCACAGAGGATCATGTCGATCCGTTTCTTGTATGGTGCGTAAAGCAAGGCTCTTCTGATATTTCAATACAAAGCGACCGTCCAGTCTATAACGAGATTTATGGGGCGCTATATCCAGGCACTTTTAAAAATATAGATGCTGCTGATATGGCGGTGTTTTTAACAAAGCTTTATGGTCCAGAAGCACAAGCACGCTTAGCTTCGGCAATGGATTTGGATGTTTCTTATGAAATTCGCCCGGATCGTTATTCGAAAATTCGCTTTCGTGTGAATATTACAGCTATTTTGTCTCGTGGACGTGATGGTGCGCAGATCACAATGCGTTCTTTGCCGAGTGATCCTCCTACAATGGATGATCTAAAGATCGAAAAGGCTATTCGTGATGCCTGGGCACCGCGTCAAGGCATGGTCGTTATTACTGGGGCGACTGGTTCGGGTAAGTCTACATTATTGGCTGCAGGAAATCGTATGTTATTGGAGCGCCCTGAAGGCTGTGGTAAAATGCTGACTTATGAAGCGCCTATTGAATTTACTTATGATTCTATCAAATCGCCTCGTTCTTTGGTGTCGCAATCAGAAATACCACGTCATTTGCCTAGCTTTGATCATGGTGTTCGAAATGCTTTACGCCGAAAACCAGAGATAATTCTGGTTGGTGAGGCACGTGATAGAGAGACTATTAGTGCGGCAATTGAAGCGGCGCAAACTGGGCACGCAGTTTATACCACCACACATACTATGGGTGTGGCTAATACTGTGCAGCGTATGCTTTCAAGCTATGAAATGAGTGAGCGTGAAGAGCGTGCGATTGCGCTCATGGAAACGCTGAGATTGGTTGTAACGCAGGCTTTGGCTCCTAAGATTGGTGGGGGCAGGGTTGGTGTGCGCGAGTGGATGCGTTTTCCTGATGAGGTGCGTGAAAAGCTTATGGATATGGATTTCACTGAATGGCCAAATGAAATTCAAAGAATGGTCGGCGCATATGGCCAAACTATGGCGCGCAGTGCAGAAATTTATTTTGAGCGCGGTGAGATAGATCGTCGCCATTACCTTCTTTTATCATCTAGCACTGGTTCTTAAGTCTAAGCTAATAGATTGTTAAACTTTATTTCGTTATAATGGGTTCGTAGGAATTAAGTTTAGGAGTGTAAATGTCGCAGGCGCAACAAGTTCAGGAAATGCAAGAGCAGCTCAATTGGCATTGGCGAAATACAATGCGGACTGTTCGTTTTTTTAATTTTGATGCGCGTGCTGCTATGCCATTGCCTTTGCTTTTGGTTTATGCGCGTTTATCTACGCTTCTATTAACTGTTGTTACCTTGTTTTTCTTTAGGTTTTTGGAGCAGAAAGGTCTTACTTTCCCAGCAGCTCTTAGAACTTTTAGAGGGCAGATCGTTGCTTTCTTTTGGGGAGATGATAGGCCTGGCTGGATAGGTGCCCATCATCGTAAGTTTAAGGATTTTGGATAAATAGTTGATTTCTTAGGTTGTAGGAATTAATCAGCTTGTTTTTTTAGGACTTGCTCTGTATTCTCATGATAATTAGCTTATTTTCGTGAATATAAGGGGCCTAAAATGAGTTCTTCATTATTTAAAACTTCATTACGTTTGTCAGTGATGTCAGCGGCTTTGGTGTCAGTATTGCCAGGCGTTGTTCACGCAGGTTTTGAATGGGTTCCAGAAAAAAAATCTTCAGCATATAATAGTGTAAAAGCACCTGAAGAAGCTGTTCAGCTTCATGTTACGCAACCACAGCCTATTTTAAAAACGGTAGAGCCTGAAGTTGTTGTTGAGTCTGAAACAATGACACCTATGGTTATTCATGGTGATGCAATAGAAGAAGAAGTTACTGCTGCTCCATCTGATGTTATTAAGAGTCAGAATTTCTATGTTGAAGAGACTGTTGAGGTTGAAGTTTCTGCTGAGCTTCCTGAAGAAGATAAAGTTAGCCCAACTGTTGAAGATGTGGTTAATGTAACTCCGGTCATTATGGACGAGCCGGTTATTGCAAAGCCTGTAATTATTAATTCTAGATATATCGTCGCTGAAGATGCTCCTGAAAGTGTGCGTGCGGCTTTATCACAGCAAGCAGAATATGTAGAAGTCAAAAAGGCAGAGGCGCTAACGGAAGAGCCTATCGTTGAGGTTGCAGCAGAGGATGCTGTAAGTGAAGCTGTGGTTGTTCAGCCTGTAATAGATGAGCCTGTAGCTGTTAATGCGTCAGAAGAGTATGAAGATATGTTACAAGGCTTTGGTAATGATTTGCCTTTAGCGTTAGCTATGCGTCAAATTGTTCCGGCAAAATATGCTTTTTCTTTTAGTTCTGATGTTAATGTTGGTGCTTCAGTGTCTTGGCGTGGTGGTAAGCCATGGATGAGTGTTTTGCAAGAAACGCTTAAGCCACTTGGGCTTGAAGCTCACCTTAACGGGCGCACTGTCCTAATCTCTACTGTAGATTCTACAAAGGTTATGGAAGAACCATTAGAGATTCTGAATAGTTCAGAAAAACATGAGCCTATTGCGCTTTTAGAGATGCCACAGTCGGTTGATGTTGCGAAGAGTAAAAAGATTACTGACCCTGGTCGTGTTGCATCTAAGCAACCACAAAGTACAATCAATGCATTGGTTTCTATGAAGAATATGGATCCTGCATCTTTGAATAAAATAGAAACAGCCGCTGGTTCAGCTGAAGTGGAGCGTACTCCACGTGTTATTTTATCAAAAAAAAACAGTAAATTTACAAGCCAGAGCTGGAATGCAAGCAAAGGTGATTCCTTAAAGGACACACTCTCCTCTTGGTCCGAAACAGGGGCTTATGAGTTGGTATGGGAATCTGATTATGATTATAGTTTAGCTTCAGATTTCAATTCTACAGGTGCGTTCGCTGAGGCGCTTGCTTCGATGATGCAGGTTGCTTTAAAGGAAGGTGAGGCACCAGTTTTCTTTTTTGTATCTTCAAAAGGCAAGGAAGATAGCGCGAAATTGATTATCAAGGATAAGCCTGCAAGCTAAGCGCTGCTACTATATTTCTCATATAAGTTATTTAATAGGCTCGTCGAATGCAGCGTTGATGCGCTCTATTTCAGGTATCAGATCAACTTGGATCATACCGGAAGCTAGCATTTCTTGCCTTTGAAGTGCTTCAAAATGATCGCGTTGCTGCATAAGTGATATTGCGTCTAATGTAGCTATGATACGGTTCACATTCACTGGCTTATCATATAAATTTGTATAGAAATCAGGTGATTGGTATATTTTCTTAGTGAGCACATCCATTTGCGCATAATAGCTAGGCTCTGTTCCGATAAGAGCTTCAATTTCCGTGTCATCTAGTCCGAATTCCCTCATAAGGGTTTTCATATGCGCCCATCCAGGGATAACAGGATCTGAGCCTGTTGTATCAGCTGGTTTTGCTTTTGCTTTCATTGCTACTTGTTGCGCAAAGCTGTTATGGGCAATGTTATTGAGAGCGATATAGCGGCGTGCATCCATGTATGCATAAGGATTTTTTCCTGCTCTTTCTGGGTTCATATCTTTATAAGCGTTAGGCCAATAAAGATTTTTTGCAAGAGCAATAACGTCTGCTTCATCTTCTGTGGAAATGTTATCTGTGAAATCGACATTAAGTGTATAATGTTTATCAAGCGTTCTGAGGATATCAATATCTTTATTCATGCGCAGGTTATCGCTCGCGCCCAAATCACTTCTATAGGTGTTATTTGAAGGGTTTCCATCTTGATCATGCTCGCACATGTAATCTAGCCCGCCATTATTGTTTGTTGGATCACAATATAGAGTTCTAAATTGCTCAAGGCGTGCTTTCATAGAAGAGCTGTCACCAGCAAAAGAGCTGCTATTTTGAGTGTCGGTATAATGATCCATTAAAATTGTGTTGAAGGCCTGAAGATTAGCGTCTTTGCTTTCTTCTGTGCTGGCTAAAGTCTTCATATATGAGCCATAGTTACATAATTGCTTGCTAGGATGATAATCTTTATTCGCTTTTGCATTTAAAACTTGCATATCACGTTGCGCTTCTAATGTTTCTTTAGCATCCAGGAAAGTGCCAATCATTAATGTGTGATGCATGATGGCTTGTGTCAGTTGATTTGCAGCGGCTTGCATAGGTTCAACAAAATTGCTTACTAGATTATTTACATGTGTCGATAAATCACCGCCACACCAGCTTATTTGTGGATTACCGCAAAAGCCGTTTTGAGTGCTGTTAACCTGGCTATTTGTAGGGCCGCCTCCGCCTGGCGCACTTTGTATTGTAATCACAGGGGATCGCGTCAGGGATTGAATGTCTTGTGAAGGGTCAGTTGAGAAAAACGCTATTTTATAGCTTGTATTATCACGTTCCTCAAAGATCACGTCACTTATGTTTTTTTCTTCAAATAATCCTGCCCAATCGCTTTGTGTTTCATATTTATTATCATCGGATTGTATAACAATTCTTGTGAAGCTGGGTGTTCCAGAACCTTCTATGGTGAGCTCGCCACTTTTTGGATTATGGCTCATCATGATGTTCATTGTTTGCTCTTCCTCATCAATAAGGAAATTGTATTTTACATCATATTCAGCATTCGAAAAATCTACAGTCATGGGTAAGGTTAAGTTCCCATTTTCATCTGCAGTAGCTAAGGCTGTGAATGGGCTTACGTTTTTTGATTGAATGAGGTATGTCACTTTAGCGTGAGGTTTAAAGCCTGTTAGCGTTGCAAATATACGTTCATTATCTTTTTTATTTTCAACCTCTTCTGTACCTGCTTCGTCGAAGAGAGCCGCTTGCACGGGTGTGTTTACGCCATAGATCGTTGTGACACCTATTGAGCATAAGGCCGTTGCAACAAGGAGGTAATTTTTATTCTTTTTAATGAAAGAATGCATTGCTTTAGTTTTCTCCCACGCGGCTTTGGTCACTAATTTCTTGCTCAAGTTTTTCCTGAAGATCAACGACAGCCAGTTCTAGAAGGACAGATAGGTTTGCTTCATATCGCAAGTAGCTTTTGAACATATCAAATTTTTGCATTAGCCCAATTGCCTGCATAGCAACCTTTTTACGTTCAACGTTTGCAGGTTTGTCATATAGGTTTGTGTAGAAATCAGGGTTTTGATAGATTTTCTTTGTCAGGACTTCCATTTGCGCATTATAGCTTGGCCCTGTATCAGGACTTCCTGCGACAGTTTTCCCAAAATATGGTTCAAAATTATCAGGTGTTGCGCCATCTTGAATGCCGAGTTCGTTAAGGATGGATTTCATATAATCTCTTGCGCCAGCTGTTCCATTTGCTTTCATTGAAACTATTGAATCAAAAGAGTTTTTGGCAACATTGAGCTTTGCTAGAACAGCACGTGCATCTAGATATTGCCTATGGATAGCTTCGAAATCATCTGAACGTATACCGCCTTTATCTGCTAATGCGCCTGTCATGCGCTGGAAGACATCGTAGCCATAAAGATTGTCTGCCAATGCCAAGACATCTTCTTCATGTTCTGTCAGTGTGGCGTTAGTGAAATCAATATTCAAAGTCCAAGGGAATTCTACTGTTCGTACATAATCAATGTCTTTATTCATGCGCAGGTTATCAGTTGCGCCTAAATCGCTTCTATAGGTATTGTTTGAAGGATCTCCATCCTGGTCATGTTCACATAGGTAATCTAGACCAGCATTATTGTTTGTTGGATCACAGAATTTTTCTCTAAATTGCTTTATTCTTGCTGCTTTATCACTTACGTTCCCGCCAGCAGCAGCGCTATTAGCGTTTCCTAATATTCTGTCTTGGAAGCGCTGAGACAAGACATGGGCTGTAAGTTCAGATTTTCTCTCTGAGGCGGCCAAACTTCTTGTTGTTGAGCCTATTTCACACATGCCTTCGCTTGGTTGATAATCTTTATTTGTTTGTGCTTTTATTTTCTGAAGGGTTCTTTGTGTTTCCAGCTGATTTTTTGCGTCTAAAAAGGTTGCAAAGATAGCTGTTTGGTAGTTGGCGACAGCACTCATTTGGTCTGCAAAGAGCATCATAGCCGGAAGAATATTGTCCTCCCAAAATACTGATGTGTACCAAGTTTCTAATGTTGAAAACTCTGTTGTTACCCGATTTTCAATGAGAGCTTGTGTTCTCGGCCATTCAGCATTGGATGTGCTGCTGATTGTGAACGCGCATTCACAACAAGCATTTGCGCTTTTAGGTGCGAAAGGTGTTATCGCAGCGGCTAGCATGGCTGTAAATACAATATTACGTGTTAGCTTTTTCATTGTCATTTTTGTGTGCTTTTTCATCATATTATTGACTTCCTAGCTTTGAATTTTGATCGCGCGTGTATTTTTTTAAGCGTGATGAGAGTAGAACTGACATGGCCAATTCTTGCCTCAGCTCACTTTCATATATGGCCCTATCCAGCATGAGCTCAAATGCTTTCAAGGCAGCGCTTTTTCTCTTTATATTGGTGGGTGTGTCATAGAGATCTGCATAAAATTTTGGGTTTTGATATAGTTTTTTTGCTAGAACTTCTAATGTGGCATATTGACCTAAATCAGCGCTTTCTGTACCCCAATCATCTGCGTTAATCCCTAGGTAATCAACGACTTCATTGCTACCATATCCTAAATTTTGAATGGCTTTACCAAAGAATTGATTTGTTTCGATAGGGGTGGAGCCACCTGAAACAACGGGTGTGCCTAATGATTTCATGCCGACAATGTGATTGTAAGAATTTTCAGCAACGCTGCGTTGTGCAACAATGGAGCGCAGTTCTAAATAACGCTCTGCCATTGTAGGGTCTTTAAGTGCATTTGCACTTATATTTCGTGTAATAATGTTGTGGCCGTATAGATTATTCCCGAGGCTCAATATATCAATTTCTTCATCTGAATTAGCCCATTCTGGGCCGTATATATTTATAAGCCTTTTGTTTTCCACCGCTCGAGAGTAGTCAATATCAATATTTGTCCGCTCTTGACTGTAATAGGGCCTCGAACTAGCGCTTTTGGTAGCCGTTGATAGGCATATAGAAGAAAGGCCAGAGTCAACCATCCCGTCTCGCCAGTTATTGTCAGTTGGATCGCAATAGACCTTTTTAAAGAGATCCCACCGTGTTTTTTTATCTCCATCCGCACTATTAGCACCTGCGGCATTTTTTGTGCCGAGATGGCGTATCATTTGGCGATGACTTAACGCTTCAGTTGTAGCTTTATTTGCAATTTCGGTATGCGTTAAGGATCTAACTGTTGTCCCGAAGGTACAGAAACTTTGGCTTGGTATATAATCTTTGAATGCGTCATAGCGCATCTCTGTGATTTCGCGTTTTGTTTCGCTTAAATGCTTTGCATCAAATAGTTTCCCTATCTCAAAGATTGTCTCTGTGCCCTCAGCGATCGTCTTTTCAATGACTTCTTGTAGGCCAGGTACAAATTCATTTTTCAAGAAATCATCACTAGCCCAGCCACGGTGGTCGTTAAATTGATCACTGATATCTTCTTGAATTTCTGGCGTATAATCGCTGTGATTTTGCGGTATAACATTTTCCGATACTACTGCTGAGCAATCAGCGCTTGTGCAGCCTACGCAACATGCTGCATTGGCTCTATTTAAGTTTGTAGAGTTGCTACCGGCAAAGATTAATGCGGCTAAAAATGTGTGAAGAGCTAAATGTTTAATTTTATAATCTCTCATCGCCACACCTCGTTAGGTCTGTCTTTGACGTGGGATTGTAGTCTTGTCGATAATAGAACTGACATTGCCATTTCTCTACGAATTTGGCTATTGTAGATTTCACGATCGAGCATAAGCTCTATTGCTTGAAGGGCAGCACTTTTTCTTGTTGTGTTCGCCGGGCTTTCATAGAGCTGCGCATAAAAAACTGGGTTTTGATATATTTTCTTGGCGAGTAATTCTAAAGTTGCGTAATAGCTTAATGGAAGCTCTTCGTCAAAATAGCCGTTGCTAGAGGCGAAGGGGCCAATATAATCTTGTATTTCTATGTCTGTGTTAGGGATACCTAAATCTTCTAATAATTTCCCAATATATTCTGAAGGTACATAGCCTGTAGCATTTGATGCTTTTAGGCCGACGAGATGGTTAAATGAATTCTCAGCAACGGAGCGCTTTGCGGTTAGGGCGCGTAGTGCAAGATAACGATCCGCCATAGAAGGGTCTGAAATATCCTGTGCGCTTATATTGCGGCTAGAGATAATATTGTGGCCATATAAATTGTTTCCTAAGCTTAAAATGTCGATTTCTCGTAAGGAGTCGACCCAGTTTGCACCATCGAGATCTAACGTTCTTTTGCTGCTGCTACCTAATGCGCGTGCATAATCGACATCTAGATTAATGCGATCTACATTGTCAGGATTGGTGCCAGTGTGGTTGCAAACTGAGCTTAAACCTGAATTTGCGATACCATCAAGCCAATTATTATCTTGTGGGTCGCAATATACCGTACGGAATAGATTCCATCTATTCTCAAGGTCTTGTTCGGTGTTTTGAGCGCCCCCGATACCTTTTGTGCCTAATTGCCGCGCGCTTTGACGTGCGGTTAAAACGCGTGCAGTGACCTTCACATTTTGTTCAGCATGGGCCACAGACCTTACGGCTGTGCCGATGGTGCAAAAACCTTCGCTAGGCTGATAGTCTTTATAGGCATCATGTTGAAGTGTCTGCATTAGGCGCTGCGTTTCCATGTGGTCTTTAGCGTCAAGGAATTTTCCAACAGAAAATATTTGTGACATACCCACTGCTGTAAGTTGTTCTGCCATTTTTTGCATAGCAGGGAGTATGTGGGCTTCAAAAAATGTTTCTTGCAGCCAATCTTTATGATCGCTGAACTCTTCGCCTATGTGCCCTATGATGCCGCTGGTTGAGGTGCAGCCATTAAATGTATATGTACCAACCATTGCTGTTCCGCCGTATAAGCAAACTGAATGGATGTTAGATATTGCAAACTGTGATGCACCACAATCAAGAGGGCTACAGGCAGTAGAGGGGTATGTTCCGCATACGGCTGAGCAAATGCCGCCTGTCGTTGTTGTTCCTGTTGCGGAGGTCAGGTTTGGTGTAAGCGTTAGTATGAAGGAGGCAGCGTAAAGGAGCGCTTTTCTTGATTTTATGACGAAAGCGTGATTTTTTTTACAGATGTTTTTAATTCGCTCAGAGCGCGTTGCTTTCAATTTTTTGCCCACCACCATTAAGCTCACTCATAAATGTAATGATACCATAGTTTTTATAACCTTGTCGCGTTAGAAAAATTAAAAATTTATATGTCTTTCTGTCTTACGCCTTGAGAAGTCATTCATTTTAGTTCAGAATAATGGCTGTATTTTTTATATTTATATTGATTCGATATGGCCTCTCAAAAACAAAAGAAAAATCAAAAAGACGTTTCACAAGTTGATCAGGTTGATGGTGCTGAAGAGGCTGTTGCTGATGCGCAGCCTGAAGATACAAGCGGATTGGGCCGCGTTGTTATTCGTAATGAATTTTACCGTGATGGCTATCGTAGCCTTCTAAAGTTGGCCTTAATTCAAGGTGTTGTTATTATTTTTATGATCGGGATTGTGTTCGCTATCGTACAATCTCGCGAACCTGAAAATAGGTATTTTGCTACAACTGAAGATGGGCGTTTAGTGCCTATGGTCCCATTGAATCAGCCTAATTTGAGTGCGCCTGCGTTGATGTCCTGGTCTGCTCAGGCTGTGACGCAGGTTATGACGTTTGGTTTTAATGACTACCGTACACGTTTGCAGGAGGCGTCAAATAACTTTACTAAGCGTGGATGGGAGAGCTTTACGCAGGCCTTGCAACGTTCACGTATTATTGAATTGGTAGAAGCGAAGCAGCAGGTTGTAACAGCTGCGCCTACGGGCGCGCCGATCATTGTGAATGAGGGCTTGATTGCTGGTCGTTATCAATGGCAAATCCAAATACCAATTGTTTTAAGTTATCAAGCGGGTGCGCAGACACGTTCGGATAATCTTTTGGTAACCCTTGTGGTCGTTCGTGTTCCTAGGCTGGAAAGCCCGAATGGGGTTGGTATTGAGCAATGGATTGCACGCCCTCGTTAAAAATTTGTGGAAAATTGTGAGTGGTTTTTTAAAAACTATCATCATGGGGTGACATCTTCGCTATCGCCGTTTATTCTTCAGGTTGTCGGATATCGATGTCAGTTTTGGCAAAGGCTCATAATAATGTTTTTACTTAAATGTGCAAAAGACTATGTTTCTGGGGCAGTCCTTGGTGGTTGCTTTTGTGCAAGTCTGTTCGCTGCTTCTGTGGTTGGTGCGCAAGGGTTGCCGCCTGGGCCGGGTTCTCCGTCGTCTAGCTTGCCGCAACCTAGTGGTGGTGCGGCTTTTGACTTTGATGGAGATGCGCTAGACCTGGAAGATGCTTCAAGTAGTGTTGAGGATTTGGCGCGCCAGCAAGCATTTGACTCTGCTTTGCAGGGACTTTTGCCGTTGAGGCCTGAAGAAATTCGTCAGCTTTTAGAGAGATTTGACCGTACTCAGGAATCTGTTGAGCTTCCAGTGTATCCTGCGCCAGCGCCTGAAGTTGTTATTGAGAATATTGATTTAGATCCGGGTGCTCCTCCATCTGTTATTAAGGCTGCTTATGGTCATGTGACGACGGTGTCTTTTTTGGATGTTAGTGGTCAGCCATGGCCTATTCACTCTATTAATTGGGCGGGTAATTTCCAAATTGTTAAGGCTGAAGCTCCAGATAATGAGGGGGTTGCGGCTTTTTCTCATAAATTGATTGTTTCCCCTCAATCAGAATTTGCTTACGGGAATATATCAGTTAGTTTGCTGGGTCTTTATACGCCGATTATCCTAACATTAGAGACAAGCCGTGATGTGGTTTATTACAGGTTTGATGCAGTTATGCCTGAATATGGACCATTGGCAAAAGCGCCATTAATTGATGTTGTTGGTGGTGGTGGTTCTGGTGCCGTTGCTGGGAGTAGCGGTATGTCTGCGGCGCTTGAGGGTGTTGTTCCATCAGGGGCTTTGCGCATGAATGTTAGTGGTGTTGATAGGCGCACGAGTGCTTTTAAATATAACGGTATGACTTACGTGCGCACACCTTTGACTTTACTTTCTCCTGGCTGGAACGCTTCAGTGTCTTCTATGGAAGGTATGAATGTGTATGAGATTTCTAATTCGCCTGTTCTGCTGTTGTCCGATCGTGGTCGCATGGTAAGGGCGCGACTTTCTAATAGAGAGGATGTCGCTGATGAGTGATAATGAATTTGACGACGATGTTGATCTAGATGAGGCGTTTGAGGATTTCAGTGAAACTGGCCCTGCAAAAGGTGGTTCGGACTGGAAGAAAACGCCAGCTTTTAAAATTGGTGTGGTTGTAGCTGCGGGTGTGCTTATTTTTGGGGTTGTCACTATGATGGGCGGTGAGAAAGAGCCTGAAGCTCTGCAATCGCAAGTGGCTGGTGGTTCTAACGTTGCTTCTACCCCTGGTACTCAGGAGGCTTCTCCTGCTTATATCGAAGCTTTGGAAGAGCAAAATGAGGCTGATATCGAGCGTGCTGAGGCTACGGGTGGGAGTTCTTTGCCTGTCCCTATTGAGCCGCAAATTGGTCAAATAAGTTTGCCGGAGCAGCAAGAAGATGAAGAGGATCCTTTGCAGCGCTGGAGGCGTTTGCAAGAAGAACGTTTGCAAAGAGAGATCAAGCAACGCGAGACGATTAGTGCTGCTTCTATCTCAAGCAATAAAGATCGTCAGAAGGTTATAGAGAATCTTTCGAAGCTAATGAGTTCCCAAATGTCGAGTATTTTGGGAGAGAATTCTCGTTCAACAGTTTCACAGCTGAGTGTGACTGATTTGAGCTTTTTAGATACATTGCGCAATCCGCCTGAAGCTGTTGATGCGGACGGTGTTGCTCTGGATGGTAGCTCAAATGGTGGTGATGCATTATTGTCTGAAGAAGCAATTGCTGATGTTTTGTTGCCTGCGGGTGAAGTTCTTTACGCGCAAATGTTAACGGAGGCTAATAGTGATGTGCCTGGCCCAATTTTGGCTCAAATTTTGAATGGTCCTTTAGCGGGTAGACGTGTTATTGGCGATTTTGAGGTTGCGGATGAATACCTGGTTTTGAATTTTCATACGGTGATCGTGGAAGATCAAAGCGTCGCTATACAAGGTGTGGCTGTTGATCCTGATACAACGCTAACAGCTGTTGCGACTGATGTAGATCATCATTATCTGCAGCGTATTTTCTTGCCTGCCGCCGCCGCCTTTATTGAAGGTTTGACGAGTGCGATTGCTGAGTCAGGCTCAACAACAATCACGATCAATAGTACATCAACCACAGCTGAAGAAGATGAAGATCAGGATACAGATCAAGAGATAGCAACTGGTGTATCTGAGGCGGGTGCTGAGATTAGGCAGATTGTTGATGATATTAACAGTGATTTAGAAACAACAATAATTGTGAGATCAGGAACGCCAATTGGTATTTTATTTGTAGAACCAGTTTATGAGTCTGATGAAATATTGTAGAGTAACACTTAAATTAGTATTACAAGGTATTCCCCATGCAAGATGATAAAGAAAATAAAGACGTTTTTGATGATGAGATTCTAGATGATGAACTTGAACTCGATGAGTTTGATGATCTTGAGCTAGATGATTTCTCGGAATTAGATGACTTATCAGATGATCTTGATGAGTGGGATGAGGATATGGGCGATCTGGACGCAGAAGATGTTGAGTCCGATGAGCTTGAAGCCGTTGTAGCTGATGCGCCAAAAGCGAAAAAGCCTAAGAAAGAAAAGAAGAAAAAAGTACCTAAAGCGCCTAAGGACCCAACGGCAAAGAAATCTAAAAGTATTGGTAATCTTATTGTAGTTGGTGGTGTGGCTGTTATTGGTGGCGGCGCTTATTTTGCCTTGAGTGGTGGTATGGGTGGTAATACACCTAATAATATCGCAGCGCCAGTTCAAGAACAGGCTTCAACATCAGTCGATGTTGCTGATGCTGATATGCCGCCGATGCCTATGGGCCTTGCGCCTGAGGATAGTGTTGACGATTTACCGCCTCTCAATTTAGAGGATGATAATACTCTTCCAAGTCTAGAGGATGATAATTCCGATCTTGTTGCTTTAGATTCTGGTGAATTAGATTTGGAAGATAATGATTTAACACCTATTCCTGATATTTCTGCTGAAAATGAGCTGCCCTCTTTGGATGATGCACTTGTAGATAATGAGATGGATAGTCTTGATGAGGAAGCTGAGACACTTTCCCTTCAAGATGAAGTTGAAAATAATGTGCCTGATCTTTCAGATGAGGATGCTTTAGATGCGTTTATCAATGCAGATGATAGCGCGCCAAAAGAAGATGATGCTCCAATAGAAGTGAGTGACGTGGCAGTTGATGATGAGCTTATGCCAGTTGATATGGTTTCGCCAGTTGAGGAAGATCTTCAAGTATCAAATGAGCAGTTAGAGCAGGCACAAAGTGAGGTTTCAAAACTTAGCGATACTGTTCAAAGCCTAGAGAAGCAAGTTAATAGCTTAGAAGCAGAGCTTCAAGCTGCTACTATGAGAGCGGAAAAGGCAGAACAAAAGCTAGCATCAAGCCAAAATGCTGCGGAGCCAGCTAAGGTTATTAAAGCAGAGCCTGTCCTAAAATCTTCTCCAACCGTTACTCGCGTTCAAACAGCTAAGCCTAAAGTAGCTAAAGTTCCAAGCTGGGTATTAAGATCCGCACAGCCTGGTATGGCTGTTATCTCAGATCAAAAGAGCGGCGATATGCGCTCTATTGAAGTTGGCGATACTATAGCTGGTCTAGGAAAGATAGAATTTATTGGCTTGGATGCTGGAATTTGGATTGTTCGCGGATCAAAATCGAGCCTTACTCCATAATATATAAAATTTTCCATAAATATTTATTATATTGTAAACACTTTATTCATATTTAGTGTGCTAGTGTAATATCTAGGGTTTTAGCATGTCTTTTACGCTATAATGTGAGTGTATCTATGCTTTTACGGATAATAATTACTATATAGAGCGGATTATTTTGGGTTTATTTGTTGCAAAGGGGAACTTTAGATGAGGTTAGAAAGAGTTTTAAATATTAAACTTTTTTTAGGCATTTCTTTAGCCTTGCTATTCATTTATAGCTTACCGGCGTATGCTCAAGATGTTAATGATGTCGTTGATAATATTGGCGAATCTGCGGAAGGCTTACCTGGCTTAATCTCGCCCATGCTATACATCATAGGTATCCTTTTGGGTATTTTAGGTGTAATCAAACTTAAAGAACATGTAGAAAATCCCAATCAAGTTAAGTTAAGTGTGCCTGTTATTAGGCTTATTGCAGGTGGAGCACTCTTTGCTATACCAACTGTTTATGAGGCCGTTCAAAATACGATCGGCGTTTCTGCGCTAGATGTGGAGAATGGATCTTCATCTTCTTTCGCATTTGCTTTGTCAGGTATGGTTGCTGCTATCAATGCGGCTTCATTTGGGGTTCTGCAAGATCTTACGGCGCTTACCAATAGTGCGTTAGAAAGTGTCAAGCGAGTCCCTTATCTAATTTCTGCGGCATCTTACCTTTTAGGTCTTATGATCACAGTGATTGGCGTACTTAAAATCAAGGATCACGTTGAAAATCCTGAACAAGTACAGATAAAAGAAGGTGTCGTACGCCTACTTACAGGTGGTGCCCTTTTGGCCATGCCGACGATTTATAATGCTATGTTTGAGCTATTCGACGGCGCTGGCGGTAGTATCGTAAGTGCCATTGGTAGTGCTATGGCTTCAGTTGGATTTTTATATTCAAGCTATGCTGGTACAATTTGTGACCCTACAGGTAGTACTATTGGTGCAGTTGGCTCTGCGTTAGGTTTAACATCAAGCGGGCCCACATTTGGGGACATGATCTGTGGCTTGGTATTGCATAGTGCTGGCTTACCTATATTTTTTAGCAGCATTTCTTATATTCTGGGCTTAGCCCTTGGTGTTTGGGGTGTGTTGAAGCTAAGGGATCATGCACTTAACCCTGCTCAAGTTAATTTATGGGAAGGTATGTCACGCTTAATTGCTGGCGGTGCTTTTTTTGCTCTGCCTGTCGTCGTTGAAGTGATGCGTAATTCTGTTGGTTCTTCTCTTATGACAGCAACAACCATGATTATGCCCAGAACAGGTGGTGGTCTGGCATCAACATTTTCTAGTATGATTAGTTCTATAGGCTCATTTCTGGGTTTAGGCGGTGGTGGCGGTGGTGGCACGCCATGTTCTTCGGGTAATGTTAGTTTGGATTGTATGTTGATCTTATTCACTGATGATATTTTAGCCTCAGTCCATGTTGCTCTTAACTTCTTTACATTCTGTGCGGGTAGTATTTTGATAATGATCGGTATCTCACGCCTTATCAAAAGCGCGCAAGATGGTCCGCGAGGTCCAGGTGGAATTGGAACTATTATAACTTTTGTTGTTGGAGGCGCATTATTATCGTATAATGAGTTAATGGTTGCGTTTACGTCTACATTTACAGGGATGCCTGTATCTTTAGGTCAAGCAACTTTAGCCTATAGTACTGGTATGGGAGCAGATGAACTTGGTAAGGCAAATCTTGTTATTGTAGCGATAATGAATTTCGTTCTGATAATTGGTTTGGTTAGCTTTGTTCGAGGTTTCTTTATCATACGAGGCGTCGCTGAGGGTAATCAACAGGCCTCGATCATGGCCGGAATAACACATATAGTCGCTGGTACTTTAGCTGTGAATTTAGGTTCGCTCATTAATGCGATCCAAACGACACTAGGTATCACGAATTACGGAATTACATTTTCTTAAGGCTAAAGGTGGTACTTTAGTGTATAGTTAAGAAATGTGGTAAGTGAGCAACTTTGGTAGAGGAGATAAATATGACCAAGGATTTCAAAACTAACTTTAAATTTAAATTGACTGCATTAAGCGTTGCTGTAATGAGTTTCAGCAGCACATCAGCTTTCGCTGAAGGTGGTGAAGGTGGTGGTGAAGCTAATAACTTTAGCTCTATTGCACGTAATATCTCAACATCTTTGAATGACATTCCAGGCCTACTTTCGGCACTTGCTTATTTGATGGGTGTTATCTTGGGTATTCTAGGTGTGCTTAAGATTAAGGATCACGTTGAAAACCCAACGCAAACACCTCTTAAAGATGGTGCTGTACGTTTGGCAGTTGGTGGTGCGTTATTTGCCCTTCCAATTCTCTTCGAATCAATGATGAGTACTGTAGGTAATAATGGCGCTGGTGTTGATGTTGCAACACTGAAAGCAGCGGACTTCTCAGTAGAATAAGTGAAAGCTTTATATTTATGGATTTTTATCCAATAACTCTAGGTGTTGATCGGCCGCTATTAAATGCGGCCGGTAAACACACTTCTAAAAAAGCCGTAGATTCTTCGTCCGTATCTGCGGATGGTAAAGTTCCAGCTGATATACAACAAAAGATTTTTGAACGTGATAAGCACACCTGCCAATGTTGTGGTTTTCAGGCTCAAAAATACCAAGAAATCTTATTTAAGGATATGAATAAGGCTAACTTAGCGGATGATAATTTGCTAACAGCCTGTATTTTTTGTCATCAGTGCTTTTACCTCGATAAAGTGAGTACAATGCGTTCTGGCGTCTTGGTTTGGATGCCTGACATAGAGCAGGCACGCTTGCATCACATAGCGCGAGCCATTTATGTCGCGAGGATCTCTCAGGGCCCTGTTGCGGAAGCTGCGCGTAAGTCCTTGGATGTCATCATGGAGCGTAGAGAGGAAGTTAAGAGGCGTCTCTTTACTGATGACCCGCATATTCTTTCGACTGTTTTGTATGATTACTTATCTTCTGGACAATATAAAATGCGTACTAAAAAGCTAGAAGGTGTGCGTTTATTTCCTTTAGATCGAAAAATTGTTCGTGAGGCGGATTTGGAATTTAATCAATTTCCTCAAATACTTGCCTACTGGCGCTCAAAAGATGGCCCATTCGGTGGTAAAACGCCGCCTAAATGGATTACAATTTATCAAGAAATTCTCAGTGCAGCGTAATTTTGTTTTATTTTATATGGCTTTCATAGGATGGCTATATGATTAAAAGACTATGATCGATCTTTGTTCTCGGTTATATTGATAAACTGTAATATTTCTTTCTATGCGTTCGTAAAATCAAAAAGACTATTCTTCAATGGAACTACTTACCAAGACACTGGCACCGTTTCAAAAAGCCCTTAGACAATCTGTATCGTCCTTTATTAATTTAGAGACTGCGGATAGTAAAACTGTAATGGTTTCTACAGATGGTTCTTTGATTACTTATTTCAAGGTTGAAGGCTCTCGTCAGATTATTGGGCAAGAGGAATATCAAAATATTATCGAACAGGCGACGATCAAGATTGGTTCTCGTTTCGATCGTTTAGGCCACGCAATACAGGTTTATTATGTTAGAGATCCCGATCGTATAGGCCTTGAGCTTGAGAAAGCTATTAAGCCAGTACGTGTTACTGCTGATAGTGTAGGCATGGAGATTCAAGATTTGCTTGATGAGCGAGTTCGTCACCTCAAGCGTTTTTTAAGCCACGAAGAAAGCTATTTTGTCTTATGGACCCGCCCTAGCGCTTTAACCAAAAACGAGTTAGATCGTTGCAAAAAAGATGCGCAAGATGGCGGAAAAAAATGGGTAAATGCTTCGCGGTCTCAGTTCCCTTTAGCAGCTTTGGAGCCGCTTAGAACACGCCATAAAAGCTTTGTAGCCGCTGTTACGAGCGGTTTGGATGATTTAGGTATTCGCGGTGAAGTCATGGAAGTGCATGACGCTATGCGTGCTGTGCGCTCTAACATGTTTCCTGATCGAGCTAATGAGAATTGGCGTGCATGTTTACCAGGTGATCCTATTCCAGCGCGCGCGCCGACAAGCCGCGTAGATATGTCTGATTTGCTTTGGCCTAATTTGCCAAGCCAGCTTGTTGCAGGTGATGCAAAAGTGGTTGGTAAAACAGTGTGCCGTATCGGTAACTTGCTCTGGGCAGGCGCTGACATGGTTTTGGCGCCTATGGATGCAACACCATTCCCAAGCTTGTTGTCACGTTTAGTCGAAGCGGATATTCCTTTTCGAATATCGTATTTGATTGAGGGCGGTGGTATTCAAGCGACGACTATGCGCACTTTTCTCTCCACATTGATGGGGGTTACCAATCCTGAAAATAAGCAGATTAAATATTCATTAGAAGGTTTGCAGGCACTAGCGCGAAATGAGCCTGTTGTTCGCTTTAGGCTTTCCTTCGCTACCTGGTGCCGTGTAGAGGAAAAAGATGAAATTCTTGATCGTATTTCGGTTCTTCTTCAGGCTGTTGAAAGCTGGGGCTATTGTCAGGTTAGTGAGCATTCTGGCGATCCGCTTGATTGTGTGATGAGCTCTGCTATGGGTATTCATTGTGGAGGTACTGCGCCTACTGCGATTGCGCCTATGTATGAGGTTTTAAAACTTTTGCCATGGCAGCGTCCATCTAGCCCGTTTGAAGATGGTGGTATGATCTTCAGAACGCCTGATGGGAAAATGTTCCCTTATCAAACTGGGACAAACCTTACGACGACGTGGTTTGATTTGATCTTTGCGCAGCCGGGTGCTGGTAAATCTGTTTTGCTTAACACACTGAACTTAGGGACTATTTTAACACCAGGTTTGAGTAAGCTACCTTTTGTGGCTGTTGTTGATATTGGACCATCTTCTTCGGGGCTAGTGTCTTTGATTCGAGAGGCCTTGCCTTTACAGCGCCAGCATGAAGTGGCCTATTTTAGGCTGCAAATGAGCCATCAATATGCGATTAATCCTTTTGATACGCAGCTTGGATGTCGTTATCCATTGCCTGATGAGCGAAGCTATCTTTCTTCACTCATGACCCTTCTTTGTACGCCTCCGGGTTTTGACAAGCCTTATGATGGTATGCAGCAATTGACAGGTCTGGTTGTTGACGAGATGTATCGCTGGAGAGATGATGTTGCTGCTAATGCAGAGGCACGCCCATATTTGCCTCGTTTGGATGCAGAAGTTGATGAAGCAATACAGAAATTTAATGTTCACCTTCCTAATGACCCATATTGGTGGGATGTCGTGGATATTATGTTTGATCTTGAGCAATATAAAATTGCCAATCTCGCTCAACGCCATGCAGTGCCGACATTAAATGATGCTATTACCGCGTCTAGACGCCCTCAAATACGTAATTTATTAGAGGAGACAGCAGTTGGTTTTAGCGCAGAGACGGTCATTGGTGCGTTTGAGCGTATGATTACTTCAGCCATTCGTGAATATCCTATTTTATCAAATGTCACGCAGTTTGAAATTGCCGATGCACGCGTATGTTCTCTTGATTTGATGGATGTGGCGCCGCAAGGTGATGAGGCTGCTGATAGGCAAACAGGTATCATGTATATGCTTGCACGTAATGCATTGGTGCGTAGCTGGTGGATGGGTAAAGAAGCGCTTGAGTTTATGCCAGAGAAATACCAGCCTTACCATGAATTGCGCTTGCAAGAGCTTTCAGAGATTCCAAAACGCCTATGTTTTGATGAATTTCACCGTACAAGTAAGTCGCCCGCTGTGCGTAACCAAATTATTCGAGATGTGCGTGAAGGGCGTAAGCGCGGTGTTCAGATTGTTTTAACCTCTCAGATGGTCGATGACTTTGGTAAAGAGATGGTTGATTTGGCTACAGGTGTTTGGGTTTTAGGTACTGCGATTTCCGATAAGGCGGTTGATGATGTTGTTGATCGATTTGGTTTATCGACAACGGCACGTGATATTATTCGTCGTAAATTAACAGGTCCTAAAGCGATTGGAGCACCGGCTCTATTTGTTTTAGGCTCTACAGATGGGCGCTATGAGCAGCATATTTATAATACGCTGGGACCTATTGAGCTTTGGGCGCTATCAACTTCGGCAGAAGACGTTGCGATCCGTAATCGTTTATATAACATTTTGGGTGCAGGTAGAGCGCGTCAGATGTTGGCGGCTACTTTCCCGGGCGGCAGTGCTCGTAATGAAATACGAAGACGTGTTTTGGCGAATAGTGAAAAAGGTGAAGCTCGTGCAGCTATGATTAGTGCTATTATAGAAGAGATAGTACAAGAATTGATTGAAGAGAGTAAAAAACTGGCTGCTGATGAAGCTGGTGGCCGTGTTAAAACACTTACTTAATCTCCTTTTGGATTGATAATATGAGTGATGAAAAAGATAATTTAGAGCCTGAGCAGCCTCCTGAAAGTCCAATTGAGGAAAACTCTTCAACAGAGGGCGGGGAGGCAGTTTCCGATTCCTTGGACAGCTCTGATTCTGCTCAGGTTCGAGTAGATACTGATGAGGACGAAAACGCCAATTCAGGTTCTTCTACTGCTACAGGTGAGATGGTTGATCGTGAAGAGCGGAAACTTCTCAAGGCAAAAAAGAAGAAAGAGGAGCAGGAAAAAGCTGCTTTATTGAAAAAAAAGCCTAAGAAAAAACCTGCGGCTGATAATAGCACCGCCTCTAACCTGAAAGGCGGTGTGCTGGGCACTAAGCAAAAGCAAAAAAGAAAGCAGCAAATTCAAGTTGGTGGTGCTCTCATTGCTAGCTGCTTGATATATATGATTTATGGATGGCTTTTCCATGTGCCGCAAGCTAGAAAAACCTACGGTATTTGTATGGTTTATTTGGAGAATAATGTCCGCTTTCCGCTTCATTTAAGGCCTGTTATTCTGAATGATTTCGGCGCTAATGTTCGTATCTGGTATAAATATATGGATGCTTTTGGGGCGCAACGTATGGAAAATATTCGCTGTTATTTTAAGCGTGATCCTGAGACTAATCGCGTCATGATAGATAGGATTTTGATTGATAGACGAGAAGAGCCTTCTGATAAAATAGCGAGTTTTAACCGTGTTTTACCTATTGTCATACAGAACTTGCCTCCACTTGATAGGCCGAGTTTTGGTGATGATAAACGCCTTAACTTTAGTGTTAATACGGCTAAGGTTCGTGGTGGAGGGCGTTTATAGCTCTTATTTAGATTGTTGAGTTATTTATTTCATGCAATAAATACTTTGTCATGTCTTATATTTCGTCACTTACACTTCACAATTTTCGTAGCTATGAAAGCTCTGATTTAAAGCAGCTTTCGGCAAAATTTATTGTATTTTATGGGGCGAATGGCGCGGGTAAGACAAATATTTTAGAAGCCGTCTCTTTATTCTCACCAGGGAGAGGCTTACGAAGCGCTAAACCCATAGAGATGCAGAATAATGCTACCCAAAGCCCATGGGCGCTCTCATGTCACATAGAAGGCGAATATGGTGCTATTCAGATTGGCACTGGCCTGGATGGGGCGACAAAAAATAAACGTATTCTGCGTGTGCAGGGAGAGAATGCGCGTTCTCAAGGTGTGTTATCAGAATATTTAGCCTGCATATGGCTTACGCCGCAAATGGATCGCTTGTTTTTAGATTCTTCGTCTCACAGAAGGCGCTTTCTTGATCGTTTGATCTTTGCCTTTGATCCCGGTCATTCCGGTCGTGTAACGCGCTATGAGAACGCTATGAGGCAGCGCTCTAAAATATTACAGGATAGCCACAAGACAGGCCGGCAAGCAGATGCAAGCTGGTTGGATGGTTTAGAGCGGCAAATGGCGGAGACAGCTATTGCGATTGCTGCGGCTAGGCGTGATTTTACTGCGCGTCTGCAAGGTGTGTGCGATACTCATAAGAGTGAGTATTTCCCTAGAGCTATTTTACAAGCGCAAGGCTCTATAGAGGCTTTGTTTGATAATGCACCTGCCTTGGAAGTCGAAGATTTATATAGATACCAGCTTCAAGAAAGTAGAAGTGTTGATATGATAAGCGGCGGCGCTGCTACGGGGCCACATAAATCCGATCTAGGCGTTATTATGGCTGATAAGTCTATGCCTGCAGAGCATTGCTCAACGGGCGAGCAGAAAGCACTTTTAATCGGTATTTTGTTAGCGCATGCGCGACTGATTAAGGATGAGCGAGGTTTTGCGCCTATATTATTGCTTGATGAAGTGGCGGCGCATTTGGATGAAGGGCGGCGTTGTGCTCTTTATGATCTTTTAGAGGGTTTAGGCTCACAAGTGTGGCTGAGTGGAACTGATCGGGCTCTATTTACAGCCTTAGAGGGGCGCGGACAATTTTTTGAGGTTGAAAATTCCAGCATTCATTCTAGATAGATTTATATAAGTTTTCGTATGATTATTTCATTTATTTATTATAAGGAGGATGTCATGAGTGATTCACGTGAAACAGAAGTCTTTAATAAAAAGAAAGCTGATTTATGGGATACAGGTGCAGTTAGTTTATTTTGTTCGCTGTTATATGGGGCTATGGGCTCTATAGAAGGATGCCAGATAGCGCTTGTGGCTGCGGCCTTTATGTTTAGCTTAGGGCTTTATCAAAAGCTAAAATACCTTCAGGAGCGTCAGCCTCTGGCTGTTTCGCCTCATTATTCAAAAAATACTGAATTAGCTTAATACGCTTAATGATATGAAGCAGCGTGCGCTAGAATTGCTCGCGCTGCCTCCATAGGGCTTAAATTTGTGACATCTAGCGTTAGCTCATGAGGATGTTCGCTAAGGAGAACAGAATTCTGTGCGTTCCTTTTAGGGGCTTTAGGATCTGTTTCTTTTAATCTGTGAGATCTTTCTTCAGAAATTATTCTACGTTCATTCTCTTCGATATCAATTATTAGGCGTATTGGTATGAAGAGCCTTTTGGAATTTTCAGATGCCTTTGAGACACGCTCAAACCACACTTGATCATCTGGATTTTCGTTACTTAATGCATTTGTTAAGACAAAACTATATTCATTTGGAGATATGTTCTCGATTGTATCTAAAACGGCGTCCCATATTTTTCCTACATTATCCCATATTTGAGAGGGTAGTGGTGTTTTTCCATCTACTTTAAGAAGTGTAAATAACGGGATATTAATCAGGTGATTATCGACGAGTTTAACATCTTCAAGCTCACATATGGCTTTCGCTATTGTATATTTACCAGTGCCAGAAAAGCCATATAGATAAAATATTGTTGGTTTCATCTAAAGCTCTCAAAGAGTGCTAGGACTTTATCATTATCTTCAGGCGTGCTGATTGATATTCTTAGGCAGTTCTCTGTGCCAACTTTAGAAGAAAAATCTCGCAAGATTATGTTGTGCTTTTGTGCATATTGCCAAAATTCATGCGCTTTTTCCATTTCGATGAGTAGGAAGTTCGCATCTGAGGGGTAGATATGTGTGATATGTTTATTATCTTTCAGGCATGTTTCTACACGTTTGCGCTCTTGTATTAGGGTCTGAATATTTTCTTTAGCAATGGCGCTAATCTCTGGAGAGAGGACATGAAATGCAGCTTCTATTGATAGGCGCGGTAGAGGATAGGCATCGAGGCATTTTGAGCGTACGAGTTGTGTGAAATCGTTATCAGCGCTAATAAAACAACCCATACGCATGCCCGCTAGTGCATAGGATTTTGATAGTGTACGTAAAATGATGAGGTTTGGTAGGGCCTCTAAATCATCGCACATAGAGCCTTGCTCGGAAAACTCGGCATAAGTCTCATCTAATAGCACGATCGCGTGGCCTTCAAGCTCTTCACAGATCTCAAATATCGTTTCATGGCTTAGGGACGTGCCTGTAGGATTATTAGGGGAGCAAATATAGACAAGTTTGATATTTTTGCTGTTATCTTTTGCTTGGTTGATAATTTCATCTTTATCGAGTGTAAAGCTGCCCTGCTCTTTTAATAAGGGCACTTCAAAACGCTGAGCAGGCATTGAGGATGCGTTAACGCCATACATTCCGAAAGTTGGTGGGCAAATGAGGATAGCATCTTTATGGGGTTCACAGAAAAGCTTGGTCAGAATAACGATAGCTTCATCTGCGCCTCGGGTCATGATAACCCAGTCAGCTTCTACGCCATAAGCACGGGCATAGGCTTCTTTTAGAGCTGCCGGTTGTGGTTCTGGGTAACGGTTTAGCTCCTCTAGTCCTGGAAGCTCATAAGGATTTTCATTAGCATTCATGAAAAGCTTATCTGCGCTTTTATTCATTTCCATTCCGGCTGAGACATAGCCTTGTAAATCAATATAATGTTGGCGAATAAGAGATTTGAGTGCGTTATTCATGTTTTGTATTTCTGTGTGTTTAAGGAATGCCTATTTAATACTGAAGCGCTATTAATTTCTATAGGCTTGTTTGATAAGGCGGTTTTATATAGCTCTAATGCATGGCTGTGAATTGGCTTTGGTGCTGCGATAATTTTAAATTCTTGCTCGGCATTGATGAATTCAATGTCTTTTCCATTATGATCGCTTACACCAAGATCGGCGCTTTTCATGATCGGGATGAGAGCGGCTATGTCATGTATAGAAAGATCGGCCTCTATCGCCAAGCTTTGAGGGTTTTTAAGAGCATCGATAAAGCCCATACAGTTTTTATTAAGGCTGATTTCTGATGCTGTTTTTTCTAAGCTATGAAATGCACTTTTTTCATGCTTATTTGTAAACATCACTTCTGGTGCGCTTGAGATGAGCGTTTTAAACTCTTTATCTATTGTGGGCGCTATATTATATGGCTTCCCGTTGCATAAGAGCTCATCATTGTGCCAACCACTCCATATATCACCGAGTGTAAGTCTATTTTCTGTATCTGGTTTAAGCTCAAAAATCATGCCGCCATGAAACAATTTGCCTTTGAGTAGGCCGATTGTGATACCAAATCCAAGATGATTATTAGGGTTAATGGCTGATAGTATCATAGCGGATGTGCCATCAACGGGATCGATGACTAGCGTATAATCTTTGAGATTGTCAGTATCCCCAAGCTCTTCGCCTAAGATAGATATATCCGGATAGTGCTTAGAGAATATCTCACGAATTTTCTCTTCTGCTTTGATCTCACCCAGAGATACAAGCCCTTTACCATCATTTTTAAAGCTCGCGGTGTTGCCGTCATTATTGAAGAAGTTTTCGCCCTGCTGCTCTGCTTGTGTGACCAGCTCAGCATAATTATCGTGCAAGATGGGCATCACATCTTGTGTAATCATCTGGGTTATAAATTTTTCAAACTCTCGGCGCTGCATATGACGCTTTTATCTTGCCTATAGCTATGTGGCAAGAAGTATTTATAAGCGCTAAGCCCTTAAAATTTTATCTTTTTTTGTATCAAATCTAGATTTAATTCGAAACGAAAGTATTTGCCATAATACTTATGGATGTGTTGTGATGGAGATATAAGGGTTGGTTATCTTGATGCGTATTTTTCACGTGAAAAGGTAAGATAATAGTTTGAGGTTAATTGGGAATGCTTACTGATAGTATTTTTGAAGATAGTGAATATAAGAGCGCAGTTAGGCGTTATAGTAAGATCGCTATATGCTTTATGCTTGGCGTAGCTGGGTTTGTATCGCTTTCTTCGCAAAAAGCGCATTCCGCAAATATCTATCAACCCCCTATAGTTTCGCCATCTGTCATGGATGTGCAATTAGTTTCAAATCAGGCGTTTACACGTAGTAATGATCTGAGTAAGTCATGTCTTCCCCTGCTCTCATTGGCTTATGATGTCGCTCTCAACGATGCCATGATTTGGAACCAGCATAATGCTGGAGACAGTCGCTCGGAGGTTATGTTTAGGAGTGTAAGTATTGCTCTGCCTTACCCAGAACATAGCTATATATCTGCATGAAGTTTTGACCTTTGGTAAAAGGTTTACAAGATATGAGTACTGTTAAATAAATGTCCCTCGCTCGCTGGTCGCTTTTGGAACTCCCCTTCCAAAGGCGACCATCACTTTTAGGCTGATGATTATTGGATTTTTAAAAGGGTTTGTAGTACTGTGTCGCTTATATGCATCAGTGCATAGTGATAAGATGTAAAGGATTTAACTCGTGAAATTTAACTTTGATATTGAATGCACTCCAGAAGAAGCCCGACGTTTTATAGGGCTACCTGATGTTGCGAAGATGCAAGAGGCATTAATGCAGGATATGCAAAAGCGTCTTCAAGATAATATGAAAGCGCTTGATCCAGAAACTATTGTTAATGCATGGTTTCCAGCATCTATGCAGAGCTTAACGGATATGCAAAAAATATTTTGGTCACAGCTTGGGGTGAGTTTCCCTGAGGATGAAAAGACTAAAAAGAAGAAATAAAACTAATTAACTTACGGAGTTATCTATGCAAAAGACGGCTCAAACGCCGACAATTTTTGCGCTTGCCTCTGCACATGGTCGTGCTGGGGTGTCAGTCGTGCGCGTGTCTGGGCCTAGTAGCTGGGATAGCTTGAAGGTTATGGCTGCAGGCGAATATAAGCCCCGTACAGCGTCTTTACGCCGTTTGATACATCCTGATTCACGTGAAACATTAGACGAGGCTCTGGTGCTTCCATTTAAAGGCCCGCATAGCTATACGGGTGAAGATACGGTTGAATATCACCTACATGGTGGGCGCGCCGTTGTGGATTCAGTCTTAGGATTTCTGGCCTCTCAGCCGTCTCATCGCATGGCGGAACCAGGTGAGTTTACGCGTAGAGCCTTTGAAAATGGCAAGATGGATTTAACCGAAGCGGAAGCTGTAGCGGATTTGATAGATGCTGAAACTTCAGCGCAAAAAGCGCAGGCTTTACAGCAGATGGGCGGGGCTTTGGCTAAGCTTTATGATGGCTGGAGTGAGCGTTTGAAAAAGATACTTGCGCATATGGAAGCTGATATTGAGTTTCCTGATGAAGATTTGCCTGAAGGGATTGCGCCGGATTTACTCAAAGATATAGAGGATCTGCTTGATGATATTAGCCTTCATTTAAATGATAATCGTCGTGGTGAGCGTTTAAGAGACGGTATTCATATCGCTATAGTTGGTGCGCCAAATGCTGGTAAATCGTCTTTGGTGAATGCGCTTGCGCAAAGAGATGTTGCTATTATCTCTGATCTGGCCGGAACAACGCGTGATGTGATTGAGGTGCATCTTGATATTGGCGGTTATCCTGTGATTATGGCGGATACTGCAGGATTGCGTCCGGATCAAATTGGGCAGAGCGGTCAAGAGCGCATTGAAAGTGAGGGGATTCGCCGCGCCCTTAAGCGCGCGGAAGAGGCTGATATCGTCGTATTGTTATTTGACGGCAGTGCCAATGATATTGATGCACATACATTAAACCTCATCGATGAGCGTTCTTTATTGGTGATGAATAAAGTCGATATTAGCTCGGATAGTGATGGCAGTATTATTGATGGCGCTTTGTTAATTTCTGCGAAGAATGGGCAGGGGCTTGATAAGTTTTTAGAAACGCTTTTAGAAAAGATAAAGATGATGATGATTTCACGTGAAATGCCGTCTTTAACACGTAAGCGCCATCGCCTGTATATAGAAGAGGTTTATGAAGCGTTAGAGCGTATATCACAAGCTGAATTGCCGGAATTAATAGCAGAAGATGTGCGTATGGCGATTAGGGCTTTGGGGCGCATTACGGGCCGGGTCGATGTTGAAGATCTATTGGATGTGATATTTAGGGATTTTTGTATCGGTAAATAGA
>NZAJ01000061.1 GCA_002687495.1 Micavibrio sp.
CAATATGAGCGCGTGCGGCGATTTCGGGAACAACGCCGCCAAATGCTCGATGCTCATCCAGTTGGGAAAGCACTAAGTTTGAGAGGATGTCCTTTTTCTCATTCACAATTGCGACCGATGTTTCATCACAGCTCGTTTCAATACCAAGTATTAGCATTTTAAATACCTATTTTGCTTTGCAAATTATAGTTTTTTGCGCTTTAGCTTCTTGTCTATGTTATATACACTGCAATGCGTAGCTCGAAAACTGTCATTTTCGTGACAAACTGGACAATTTTTAAAAATAGGTAAAGTGTTTTATGCGTTCTTTATCCGAAAAGAAGATACGAATTGGTACAAGGGGGTCTCCTCTTGCGATGGTGCAGACACGGATGGTCGAAGCTTTATTGAAAGAAAAGTTTCCTGCGCTAGAGATCGAGATAGAGGTGATTACGACTTCAGGTGATTGGAAGCCAAGTGATGGTGAGGTGCGTTTATCTTCTGAAAATGGAGGTAAAGGCCAATTTGCAAAAGAAATAGAAGAAGCCATGTTAGCCGGTAAGGTCGATATTGCTGTGCATTCTATGAAGGATATGGATAGTTTTTTACCTGATGGCTTGGTTATTAGGCACATGCTGCCGCGTGAAGATGTGCGTGATGCATTGATTTTAAGTGAAGAATTGCAAGGGGCTGTACGCTCACTTTCAGATATACCGCAGGCTGCAAAGGTTGGTACAGCGAGTGTACGCCGCAGTGCTTTCTTGCTGATGCAGCGTCCTGATGTGCAAATAGAGCCTTTGCGGGGCAATGTCGGTACGCGTATTGAAAAGGTGCGCTCCTCGCAAGTGGATGTAAGCTTTTTGGCTTTGGCTGGTTTGAAGCGTTTAGGGCTCGAAGCGGAGGCGGATGTCATTATCGAGCCTTCTGAAATGCTTCCAGCGGCGGGGCAAGGCGCGGTTGGTATTGAGCATCGTGAAGAGGATGCGCATATAGCTGAAATGTTGGATGCTCTATGCTGTAGGGAAACGTATTTGAGAGTTTCAGCTGAGCGCGCAGCTTTAGCAGGACTGGATGGTTCTTGTCATACGCCTATTGGGGCGTATGCGCGCCGAGATGCGCAGGGGGATATGCGGCTAAGCGTACAGGTTTGTTCTTTGGATGGGCGTATGAGTTTTGCCGCTGATGAGGTGCGGGATGTAAAGAATGTCGAGCAAGCGCAAGCGCTTGGGTCTGACCTCGCTATGCAGATTAAACCGCAATTGCCTGAAGGGGTTTTGTGAAAAAAGTGGTTGATACTCAAGGGCAATCATTACTTTTAACACGGCCCATAGAGGCGTCGCAGGCCTGTGCGTCTTTTTTGATTGAAAAAGGTATTTCGTGTGAAATTGCGCCTATGATGGAATATATAGATATCTCGCATGAAAAGCCTGAACAAGGCGTTTATAATGCGTATATATTTACGAGCGCCCAGGGCATAACGTCTTTTCATGGTGATGAGTTTGATGTGCCAGTTTTTTGTGTAGGTAATAAAACGGCTGATACTGCGCGCGCCCGAGGTTATAGACGTGTTTATAATGCGCAAGGGGATTTAGAGGCACTTGTCGCACTTATTAAAGAACAGCTTAATAAAGCTGCACGTATGCTTTACGTACGTGGGCAGGATGTTTCTAAGGATATTGTGAGTGTTCTTGATGGCTATGATTGTGATGAGATTGTGAGTTACGAGGCACGCTTTGTCGATAGGATGCCGGATGAAATATGCCATTTAATTCGTAACGGTCATATTTGGGGCGTCAGTTTTTTTTCAAAGCGTACGGCTTTGAATTTCTTATCGTTAGCGCAAAAAGCGCAATTATTAGAATCGCTTGAGAAAATAAAATGCTTGTGTATAAGTCAGGGCGTGGTAGAGTGCGTACACGCTGTTTCATGGGGTGAGGTACGCGCAGCGCGGACGCCTAATCTTGATGGGATGTATGCACTGATTAATGAAATTACAAGTACAGGAGATTAGGCCTATGGGTTCAAGCAGTAATGAAGCTATTGAGAATGCGGTTGAGATTATTGAACGTTTTGGCGGTATACGTCCTATGGCCAAAAAAATGGATGTGGCGGTTACAACTGTGCAAGGATGGAAGAAACGCGATGTTATTCCTGCTGGTCGTCGCGCTGATGTGATTAAATCTGCGCAAGAGCATGATATCGAGTTAGCAGATTTATTGGGCGAAGTTGCTAATCAAAATGAAGGTAAAAGCCCAGCTGAGATCGCGGAAGCTGTTAGTGAACCTGCTGTTTCTTCTGTTGAGCCAGCAAGCATAGTGCCAGTGAGTGGTTCAGATAAGTCTGAGAAAAAGCAAGCGGATGCTGTAGCTCCAACTAGCGTTCCAAAAGCGGCTGCTTCTGAAAAAGTCTCTGATAAAGCTTTGGAGGAAACCGAGAAGCGCGCTGTTACGAAGAGCGTATGGATTTCATTTATTTTGTTTTTATTGGCTGTCGCGGCTATTGCGGCTCTATTATGGCCACAACATAAAGATGAGCAGCGTTTAAGAGCTTTAGAAGAAAACCTTAATCAAATTAAAAGCGATGTGAATGAGGTAAAAGGTCAGCAGAGTTTTTTTGGCACAATGATTCCAGAAAATCTTAGTGAGCAGCTTTCTTCTTTGCAGGAGCAAGCAGGTCAGGCACGTGAGCAAATCGATATGGCTTTGACTAAGGCGCAGGAAGTTTCTCAAGATGTTTTATCTAACAATGCGGGCACTATTGAACAGCGCTATATCAAATTGAGCGGTCATGTGAGTGAAATGGTGGCTAGCCCGGTTTTGGCAAGCTTTATGAGCCGTGTACAATCTATGGATAGCGTTGAGCAGGGCCAAGAGCAATTCGATATTGCTATGAAAGAATTAAGCGCTGCTATCTCACAAGCCTCTGTTGCAGGCGCGGAGATTGAGGGTAAAAAAAAAGCCTTTGATTTCTCAGAGCTTGTAAAAAACAGCGCTGAGCAAAGCCCAGAGGTTGCCAAAACATTTGAGGGCGTACCTGCTCAAGAATTAAAAGCTGCGGCTCTTTTGCTTGGCCTTAGCCAGTTTAGATCATCTCTTAATCGCGATAATAAAGCCTTTGCGGCGGACTTAAATGTTTTGATGGGTATTATTGGCGATCAAGATCCTGAATTACGTGCAGCTGTTGAGCGTTTAGCACCGCAAGCAGAAAAAGGTGTGCTTACGCCATCGGGTTTAAGTAATGAATTTAAAAGCATAGCTGGTGATGCTGTGATGGCATCTTTGCAAGGTGAGGATGTAAGCCTACAAGAGCGTGCGAGCGCAAAATTGAATGAAGTTTTGCAGATTGAAAAAGATGGTGAGTTGATTACCGGCACTGAGACACAAAATAAAATCGCGAAGGCGGAAAGTTTACTAGAAGCTGGCGATATAGAGAGTGCTGTATCGACAATTGAAACATTAGACGGAGAGGCTTTGGCTGTACTTTCGCCATGGGTTGAAAAAGCAAAGGCGACGTTAATGGCGCAAGATGTTGAAGAGCAGCTTTCTCGTGTTTTATCTAGTGGGGCGATTAAAGAGATTACTAGCGGTTTAGGCCTGGTTGGTGGTACACTTCTTTATGATGAAGAGGCGGGCATAAATGTTTTAGTTCCTAGCTCCCTGCCTAATGTTTCTCCATCGACTGCGCCTGTATCTCGATAGGCGATTTTTCTAAAAAGATATAATAAGAAGGAGCTAGTAGGAGGCATTTATGCTGAAAGCTATGTGGTTTGCGATTAAAATCGGCTTGTTTGTCGCGGCTGCATTATGGCTTGTAGAACGTGAAGGGCAGATCCGTATTCAATGGCTTGATTATATTGTGACCATTGAGATGGGTCTGTTTTTGCTTTTATGCGTAGTTCTGTTATTTTTGAGTTTATTTCTATATAAGCTGCTGGGTTTTGTTTTAGGTATTCCTGACTTTTTTGCACGTTATCAATATAAAAAGCGTCAAGAAAAAGGTGAGAATGCTCTCATGTTGGGCTTGTCAGCGATTGCCGCTGGCGATCAAAAGTCTGCAGCAAAAAATACTAAATTAGCGATTAAATATCTGCCCAAGAACCATGGATTATCTTTATTGCTTCAGGCGCAAAATTATAGAATTCAGGGCCAAGAAAAAGAGGCAATGAAAATTTTTGTGCAGCTTGTTGATCATCCTGATGCAGGATTTCTAGGTGTGAGAGGATTGCTAAAAGCGGCTCTGAATCACCATGATTATGATACAGCAGAAAAACTCATAGATAAGGGGTTGGAGATGCAGCCAAAAACGGGCTGGCTTCTTGAGCTTTCTTATCGTTTGGCGCTGCAAAAACAAAATTGGGATAAAGCAAAATCACTTTTAAAGAAATCTCATAAACTGGGTTTGTTCAGTAAAGAAGAGCTTCATGATGAACTTGCAGCAATGGATATGGCTGATGCTGAATTTTGTGAAGTGCAAGGCTGGGGGCAAGCGGCTTATGAGAAGGTGCAAGCCGCTTATGATCGTTCGAAAAGATTTGTGCCAGCAATATGTGTATATGCACAATATAAAGCGGATCGCGGGGATTATAAGGGCGCATGCAAGCTTATAGAAAAAGCATGGAAGAAAGAACCGCATGAAGCTTATGTACATGTGTGGAGGGGGCTTATTGAGCCTTCTAAAGCTGATCAGCCAGTTCAGGTAATGAAGCACATGTCGCGCTTATCGCATTTGGGTGGTGATATTGCTCTTGCCTATAGAGAGGCTGCTAGAGCTGCTTTGAATGCTGCTTTATGGGGTGATGCAAAAGAGTTGTTTGAATGTGCGTTAAAGCTTGGGAGCAGTGCTGAGCTTTATCATTTGATGGCTCAGCTTGAAGAGCGTACAGGCGGGGATGAGGAGAAGATTAAGCATTATTATGAATGCGCTTTATCAGCGCGCAGTGATGCGCATTGGGTTAATCCGGAAAATGGGCAGGTCTATAATCGTTGGATTGCGATCTTACCTGATGGCTCTTTCAATAAGCTGATTTGGGATATCGCAGAGAAATATAGTGATATGAATGTTGGTGTCATAGCGCATAAAGGTTCTGATTATTTAATAAGCTCAGATTTACTAGATAATCTATAGTTTAAAAGATAAGGATTTATAGGCGTATCTTACCTTTTTGCAAAAGCATGGTAAGTGCTACTCCAGCTGCATATCCCCCTAAATGAACGCTCCATGCGATTCCGCCGCCGAGCATGCCTAAAAGGGTCATGAAAACGCCCCAGAAGATGATGATTGGCCATGGACCTTTTTGCTTCATGAAACTAGAGGCGCGTTGCTGTAAGGCTTGTTGGCCGCTAACTATAGAGCGGCTCGAATATATTTGTGGCTGGTTTTGTATTTGATTAAGCATAGTGATGAGAATGCAGGCAAATAAGCCGCTAATGCCTCCTGAGGCGCCGACAACAGGGTTTACACTATTCCAATCTAAGGCGAAGCAGGTTACAAGACCTGCAAATGAGCATAGGAAAAAGAATATGAGTGTTGTACGTGCGCCGTATGTACGTTCAAATGACATCGAAAAGACTAGCCCCATAGCGACATTCATAAAGAGATGAAACCAACCTCCGTGAATAAAGATACTCGTTAAGGGTGCGATGAATTTACTTAGTCCGATATCATATGGATTGGTTGTGTAGGAGGCTGGCATGAAGCCGTAATTGAAAATAATTTCCAAGCGCTGTGAATCGCTAAGTCCTAGATATAAGATAAGATGAACGGCGATCACCGTAAGGACGAAGCCTTTGGTAAAAGCTGGGATAATGCCAAAATTGAAAAAGGGCGGTGTTTGCGCTTTCTTAGCGGCTTTTTCAGCGTTTTGGCGTTGCTTATATTGTAGGCGGATTTGCGCTTCTTCGTCTTTTTTAAGTTTTTGACGTTGTTTAGCAGATGGAAAGTTGACGATATTTTGATCATCATCTTTTCCGTTTTTACCGCTTCCATTCATACCGTTTAAATTGCTCATGAGTGTGAATATAGGCTTATTCTAGGCTGAAAACAATTAAAAGAATATCCTGTTTTGAGTTTGTATCTATGCTACTGAGGCTGTTGGTGTGGTTTCTTTAGGTGTATGTGTGGTGCTTTTGTGTACGCCTGAATGACTCCAGCCAAGCTCTAAATTTGCAACAGCCTTAAAGGTCTCATATTGAGCTTGTAAAATTTTAAGGGCTTGAATGCGATATTCTAGCGGGTATGGGCTCGGTTGCGATGTGTTAAATGTCTGGCTATGTTGAA
>NZAJ01000062.1 GCA_002687495.1 Micavibrio sp.
TCATCTTCGACTCCTTCGTCGTCTTCGATAAGCCAAAAACATCACCTTAGCAATGGTGCACTATCTGTCCAACTTGTGCTGACGGGATACAGATATACACCCTAAAACTGATTTTAACACAAAATTTGTGATCAAATATATCGAACCCTTAGAAGGCAACATCGAAGCACTAGGCTTAGATATTGGTTTTGAAAAACGCAGACGATTTCATGCCGAACTTTCAATCCTATATGGCACTTCAGCTTTAACGCGAAAAATTGAACTCGTCCAAGATAGCAAAAAAACAGCAGGTTTTTTGTACCTCTATCCTGTCTATGACCTTATCCCTACTCCAAAAACTCCACAGCAAAGACGAGAGCACATAAAAGGCTGGGTGTATGCTCCCTTTATCGCCGTTAATTTTTTAAAAGACATAAAAGAACTCACCAATAACCAGTTAGAATTCATTATCACTGACCCTCGCCTTATCGAAAACAATATAGAGCCTGAGGTTATATATACATCAAACGAATCCGTTGAGTGGCGTAAACATGTTAAATTTGAGGAAACACATAAAATACAGCTCAATAACAAACATAATCTATGGAATGTAACTTGGAGACCCTCTAGCCAATTCTCTGCACCCGCGTCATATACCCCTGTCTGGCTAATTCTGCTCATTGGCGTAGCACTATCTGTATCTATCGCTAGCTTATTTCATTTACTGCTTCAATTATACGGGAGTAAAGCACGCGCCCTTCAAAAGAATGAAAAAGATCTTATCGCTGCAAAAGAAGAAGCAGAACGTGCTAATGCTGCAAAATCAGAATTTCTAGCCAATATGAGCCACGAAATCAGAACGCCCATGAATGGTGTACTAGGAACAGTCGACCTCATAGCACAGACGCCGCTGAATGAAACGCAAAAGCGCTACGTTGAAGTCATAAAAAATTCAGGCCGTACGCTTCTCGATATCATAAATGAAATATTAGACTTTTCAAAAATTGAAGCCGGGAAGTTAGAGCTCGTCCCGAGTGTCGTGCATTTAAACGACACAATAGAAGACCTCATTAAACTCCTAAAACCTCTAAGAGATCAAAAAGATGTCAATCTTGTTACAAACTATGATGAGAACTTGCCGACATATATATTCATTGATGAATTTAGAATTAAACAAATCATAGCGAACCTCCTTAGTAATGCCCTCAAATTCACGAATACCGGATCAATAATATTGAACATTACAGAGCTTAATGATTCAAAAATGAAAATTAATGTCATCGACACTGGAATAGGCATGCCTGAAGATCGTTTAGAGCAAGTTTTCAGTAGTTTCACTCAAGTCAATGGTGATTCAAAAAAACGTGGCTCAGGAACGGGGCTAGGGCTTGCTATCACTAAACACCTTGTTGAGAAAATGAATGGTTCAATCACGGTAACAAGCCGCTTAGGCGAAGGCAGTAATTTTGAGATTATTCTTCCCTATATCATCGCAAATGATGAGCAAATAAAATCGATCACAGAGGCAAAGGCCAAGCATGTGCAACATAGTGATAATGCGCAGACCAACATCCAAACTAGCGCAAACATTCTTGTCGTTGAAGATATTCAAACAAACCAGTTCGTTATGAGTGAAATGATAAAGAGCCTAGGTGGTAAGATTGATATTGCCAATAACGGCCAAGAAGCCGTGGACGCCATTAGAAACAATAACAAGTCATATGACATTGTGTTCATGGATTGTGAAATGCCAGTCATGGATGGTTTTGAAGCAACAACAGAGATACGCACATTCAAAACAAATATAGAGCTACCCATCATTGCTCTAACCGCTCACGCGATTGAAGGTTCAAAAGAGAAATGTCTTAAAGCTGGTATGGATGATTTCTTGACCAAACCAGTCAATAGACAAGAGCTTATAAAAGCCATTACACATTGGGCACCGGAAACCATTACCACTATTGAGAATAAAAACACTCAGGAAACGAATGCTCATGAAAATGAAGTATCAGAAAGCAATGATATAAAATCACCACCTTCAGACATACACAGCATTAAAGCCATGCTAGAAGAGTTCGGTGATATTAAAGATGAAATGCTGTCTTTAACACTTAAGGATGCACAAAAATATTATACCAACATCTTAACTGCAATGGATGAAGAAGACATAGAAGAACTGCATCTATCTTCTCATGCTTTAAAATCAATCATGCGTCAAATCGGTGCAAACCAACTTGCAGACATCTCTTATGAGATTGAAAAAAGCGCTTCTGAACAACAATTTAAAACGGCCCTCACATCAAGAAGTGCATTAGAACAGGCCTTTGAACAGACTTTGATCATATTTAATGCCTTAGCTGAATAATAAGCTTTACAATTTATAAAAATATTATATGATAAAATCATAATATTAAATATAGGTGCACTATGATAAAATCTGTACTGCCTTGGCCTCTAGCTGGAATATTACTAGCAGTAGCGTTTTTGGCCGCTATTGCCTTTGTTAAGCCAATCGGTGTTTCAACCCAATTTGTAATTTTTGATGGCATTATATGGGATTTAATACAGCCCGACACAATCGTCATAGATGAAACGGCTAAAACTGGTTTTGCCTCACCCAACGCTTACTTAAATAAAAGCGGCGGCAAATACGCACACTCCATAGCTAATCCCGTAAATTACAGCTTTATATTTGTTATCTCAATGATAGTTGGCGCTTTCTTATCAGTGCTCTTAAAAGGCGACAAACCTCATAATTCACTAGAAAAAGCAATGCCACCTGTTTGGAGCGATAACTTTGGACAAAGTACAAAGAAACGCTATATATGGAGTTTTATTGCAGGCTTTATAGTTCTTTTTGGAGCACGTCTTGCCGGTGGCTGTACAAGTGGTCATATGATGAGCGGCATAATGCAGACAGCATTAAGCGGCTATCTCTTTGCGGCAAGCGCATTTGCCACAGCAATCCCACTCGCCCTCATACTCTATAAAAATAAATAAGGAACAGTAAAATGGAACTAATACTTTCAATCATTTTAGGTATAGTTTTTGGTTTTGCTCTTAACAGAGCAGGCGCAACAAATCCACAAAACATAATTAATATGCTGCGCCTTCAAGACTTACATTTAATGAAAGCGATCTTGTTCGCTATAGGACTTTCATCAGCATTACTCTTCATCCTACTTGCTATTAACTATATTGACCCAGCGCATATTTCGGTAAAAACAGCTTATATTGGTGTCATTGTAGGAGGCTTGCTCTTAGGCATAGGCTTTGCTATCGCAGGCTATTGCCCAGGCACTGGTTTAGCCTCAATAGCAACTGGGCGTAAAGATGCACTCTTTTTCACTCTAGGTGGTTTATTAGGTGCCTTAGCATTCACACTACTCTATGGCTGGTTAAAAGAAACAACACCATTATTTAATGAGATAGCTGGCGGCAGCGTAAGCTTAGCCAACACACAAAACGAAAAATACGCTCATCTAATAGATATGAACCCAACCTTAATCGGTGTTGGCATCGGCATCGCATTCATGGCCATAGCGACCCTATTACCCAAATCTATTGTAAAAAATTAAACACATAAAAGCGCGCTAAATCATGCGCGTTTTTTCTCACTTTGCTCTGAGAAATATTGCTTAATTCTTTTATATTCTAAAAGTATTGCTTTATGAATATTTACAATATCTTGCCCTTGATGCTTTTTAAAAGACTGCCCTTCATCACATAATTGAGCCATTTTTGTAGCACCTATATTAGAGCTCGCACCATAAATTTTATGAGCGACATCTCCCCACGCTTCATACTCTTTGCTCTGAAAACAACTATGCAATTGCGCAGCATCAGCCTTTAAATTCTCTAGAAACATATCAATAATCTGGTTTTCCAGCTCAACATCACCGCCAGTCATATCATGAAAACGCTCCCAATTTATCAGATCAACATAAGAGCTCTCATTAGCATCTTTATCATTCATCACTATATCGTCCTCTTTGACAGGTTCCTCCTTAACATCTTCGCTTTTATCATCTATAAGCGCGATATTTTCACCACCACCTATTTCTTTATAAGGCAGCCATTTCTCTAAAAGCTGTTTCAGCTTATCTTTATTAATAGGCTTACTTATATAGGCATTCATACCAGCTGCCTTACAACGCTCCTCAGCTCCCTTCATAGCATCCGCAGTCGCAGCAATAATAATAGGTTGCCCATCATCACTTTGAGAACTTCTAATCATCTCGCAAGCTTTATATCCATCAATCTCAGGCATTTGACAATCCATGATAATAAGCTCATAGCTATTCTGCTCATGTAGCTGAACAGCTTGCTTTCCACCGCTCGCCTCATCAAAATTTTCAAACCCAAATTTTAAAAGCGTCTGACGCAAAAAGAGCAAATTGATAGGGTGATCATCAACAATTAAAATCCTCGCATTAAGATCAAACGATAAAGCTTGCTCTTGATTTTCCTCAGCTTCACTTGTCTTAATGTCTTTATTAATAGGCAAAGCCAATTCAACTATAAAACTCGTCCCCACACCTTCTTCGCTCTCAATAGCTATTCTGCCTTTCATAAGCTCAACCAAATCCTTTGTAATAGCTAAGCCCAAACCAGTTCCGCCATATTTACGGGCAGTGGACGTATCAGCCTGCTGAAACTTTTGAAAAACAGCAGCTTGTTTCTCCTTTGCTATTCCAATCCCCGTATCTTCTACCTTAATAAAAGTACTAAAAACATCATCACTAGCTTGCTGACCATAGACAGATAACGTCACCGAACCTTGCTCAGTGAATTTCAGAGCATTACTGATTAGATTATTGAGTATCTGCTGCAAACGCGATGGATCACCAATCATGCTTTGAGGAATTTTATCGTCTATATTAACAATCATAGACAAACCTTTTTGTGCAGCAATTGGTTTTTGCAGAGACTCAAGCTGCTTAATAACAGCACGTAAATCGAACGGGATATTCTCAATTGTTAACTCTCCCGCTTCTATTTTTGAAAAATCCAAAATATCATTAAGCAAGATAAGTAAATTACTTGCAGAACTATTTACAGCTTCGATTAATTCTTGCTGCGTCCCCTCTAGTTTCATATCCATCAATAAATCAGACAAACCAATAATACCATTCATCGGTGTCCTAAGCTCATGGCTCATATTCGCTAAAAATTCACCCCTTGCTTCTTTTGCTTCCTCAGCTTGCTGGCGCATTTTTTCTGCACGACCGTGAGCGGATTGAATCTCTTTCTCATAGCGCTTGCGATCAGTAATATCATAGCAATAAACAACAAAAGATTTCTGCGCATTAATCTGCGTCTGCACTACTGTTTGATGAAAAGCCCGATCTTCATATTCAACTTCTCTGTTTTGAACATCTTGAATCCCGTTTAAAACTTTGTGCTCAAATCCTAGTTCAGCCAAATTAGGAAAAGCTTTTAGGCTAGCAGGGTTAGCAAATATCAAACGTCCACTTTCAGATATCTGCATTTGCGGATGTGGGTTATGAAGCGGTAATTGTGCAATTTCTTGTGTTTCTTGCTTAGCATGGATAAGCAGTTTTTGCTGATGCTTCTCTCGTGACGTAAAAAAGGAATACACACCAGCAAGCGCTGCAGATAAAAAAGCTATAAGAGCCATATATAGCAAATTAAAACCTCCCATAGCTCACTCTAACGCCCAGGATTTTTTTTAATATCAGCCTTCTCTTGCTTCTCTATAAAGAAAGGAGATTTTTGAATATACTCAAATAACTCATTACGCGTAAATGGCTTACCAACAAAGCCTTGCGCTCCAGTTTCTAAAGCTCGAATAATGTTTTGTTTATCCTTACGACCAGAGAACATAATCACATAGGCCTGAGGGTCGAATTGAAACAAACATTCTAAAACTTTATGGCCGCTAATATCAGGCAGGCCTATATCCAAAAACAAAACATCTGGTGCAACATTTAAATACTCAGCTAAAGCCTGCGCACCACCTTTCGCGAAAGAAATATGAAAGTCTTTATTCAACACATTTCCAATTAATGTTCTTGAAAGCTGATCATCATCAACAACGAGAATATTAACATCATCACGCTGTCCCCGTCTTGATTTGATAGTTTTAATCAATGTTGGGTCAAGCGTATCAAAAACTTCTAATGTTGCTTTATCTGCAGCATTACGACGTTCCTCATCAGCCAAGCGCTGCTCTTCTAAATCAATTTGCTCGACTTTATGCTTACAAAGAAATTCTAGATCCTTCCAATGAATACCAATTTCAAATACATGGCAAAGCTCCACAATAGATTTATCACCAATAGCCGCAGTATATTTTTGAATAAATTGTACAAACTGTCTCTGCATTACTCCCTGCATCAACATAAAAATATCTTTATCCTGACACAGATAAACTTGCGCCATATAAGAATTAGGCATTTCTTCCAACGCCCTTAGAAACTGTTCAAAAAGCATGGCTCTGGGAATTTCTGACTTTGAAAGTTCTAAGTAAAATACCTTCTGCGCAGGAGAATCTTTTAGAGCCTTTCTAAGCTCAGAAAGTAACTTTACTTCAGTTTTATTCGCTATAACAATCATATGCTAATCACCTCATTCCGCCTGCTCTTCAAAAGCTTTTTTGGTGCGCGCAAGTAAGTCACGTATTTGGTTCAAATATCCGGACAAACTATCCATAGATACATCTTCAGCCTCCTCGTCCTTGTGCATAGCTTTAGCGCAATATTCAAGCTCCTTCGCAACATCTGAGAGCTTCAAAGCCCCCATCTGCTTACTAGTAGATTTCAAAGTATGTGCGGGGCGTATTGCCGCCTCTACATCCAAATCACCAATCGCTTTTTCGATCTCTTCGACACGTTCCCAACTATTGGTAATATAAACCTCAACCATGCCTGAATATTTATCCTTCAAAATGCTACGTGCATTCGCTACAGCATCCTCATCAAGCAAAGGCTCATCATCAACGTCTTGAAGCTGTACTGGAGGCTCATCAACTTTTGCAGTTCCCTCTTCTTGCACATGCCCATTAGCATCCACATCAGATTGCCCTGCCTCAGTGCTAAGCTTTAAAAGTGACATGATCTTATTTGTAAGCTCTTTCTTACGCACTGGCTTAGAAAGGTAATCATCCATCCCTGCAGCTAAACACTTCTCCCTATCACCCTTCATGGCATTTGCCGTGAGAGCACATATAGGAAGCGGCTTAATATCACCATTAGATATAAGCCCTTTAATAGTTCTCGTAGCCTCAAAACCATCCATAACAGGCATAAGACAATCCATCATAATCAAATCATATGTCTTAGCCTTAACAGCTTCTACAGCCTCTTCCCCATTAGAGACAATTTCATATTCAACCTCTAAATCCTCAAGCACTTCTTTAATGAAAACTTGGTTAACAATATTATCTTCCGCAACTAAGATATTGATGCCATCCATTGCAGCATTAACTGACTTCTTTGCATCTTCATGCGTATGGTGCGCATCAACACTGATCAGAATGTATGTCGTCAGAGTATTTTGGACACAGGGCGTAAAAATATAAGGTGTGCTTCTGGCTCCTTAGTTTAAGTTTAGGCTGCTTTTTGCTGCCAGTACAA
>NZAJ01000063.1 GCA_002687495.1 Micavibrio sp.
CAACGATAGCTTGTGCCCCTGCAGATACAAGTTCTGCAGCGATATCAATACAGCCTTGCTCTGCACCGCCTGGACCTAGCTCGGGTATGATCTGCATTATTACAGGTTGTGTTTGAAAGCTCATAGTTTGCTCGTTATTTCTCTATTAAAAATCAGTATGCTTTAAAAAACATAATTCCGTTTATAGCCTGTTAGCGCAGATTTTGCTATATGTAAGAGTATATTCAGATGATAAGGGTTGTTGATGGAAATTTCATATTTAAAGCGCGAAGCTAAGCCTGATTTGGCTTATATCTATAGTGAAGGTTCTTTGCCTCTCGTTATTTTTTGTGGTGGATATCGTTCGGATATGATGGGTACGAAGGCGAGCTATCTTGAGGCGCAATGTAAAGCGCGTGGGCAAGCATATGTGCGTTTTGACTATTCAGGGCATGGAAAAAGCGAAGGGTTATTTGAAGAGGGTACGATCGGGTCTTGGGCGGATGATGCCGTTGCAATCTTTGATATGATTGCGCCAAAATCGTGTGTTATCGTTGGCTCTTCTATGGGGGGATGGATTGGTCTGTTACTCGCTCAAAGGCGAGCAGAGCATATTCAAGGTTATATTGGTATTGCGCCTGCGCCAGATTTCACTGAGGATATGTATACGAAATTTAGTGAAGAGCAGCAGCGCGGGCTTAAAGAGCAAGGTTTTGTGAAAATCCCTAATGATTATAGTGATGAGCCATATCATTATTCTTATACGTTTTATACAGAAGCTAAAGCGCATTTACTCTTACATAAACAATATCAAGTGTCTTATCCTATGCGGTTACTGCAAGGGTTGGATGATAGTGTTGTTTTGCCTGAGCATGCGAAGCGAGTGGCATCGTGTTTTCAAGGTGATGTGAGCCTAGAGCTTATAAAAGGTGGCGATCATAGTCTTTCTAGAGACGAAGATTTGGAAAGGCTTGATACTCATATTAGAGAATTATCGTCTCTTTGATTTGATTGTGCTGCTTGTTTTTAAACTCTTTGTAGCGCTGCCGCTAAAAGGCCCCTTTTTGAAAAGCAGTTTTAAAAGAGTGAAAACAACAATCCAAAAGCCAGCAAATGCCAGGCCTATATGGAAGAGTTTTATGTTTAGATTGCTTACGATTAGCGCCCATGTTTCTGGATCTAACGATTCTACAGCTTCCTCAAAGCTTTCTGGATTATAAGTCGTCCAAACATAGCCTAATGAGGCGAGTTTGAATTTTTCTAAGATTAAATCAATGCTGATTATAGATGGGTCTTCGCTTAAGCGTAGATCATAAAAAAGATATATATCATGTGAGAGTGCGATAATTGCTGGAATTAGAACGAGGAAGAGAGCTGTGCGTGCTTGCATGAATTGTTACCGTAGATATTTGTCCAATGAATATATTACACGTATATGGCTGAGAGTAAAAGCATGTATTGAGCGTTGCTGTGATAAAGGCTTGCACTGATCTGAAGATAAGGGTAGTGTACGCCCGCTTTATACTTAATGTTCATCGCGTGGAGAGGTGGCCGAGTGGTTTAAGGCGCTCGCCTGGAAAGCGGGTTGGCGGCAACGCCTCGCAGGTTCGAATCCTGTCCTCTCTGCCATTTACATTGCACCCATCTTATACGATTTAGTAAGTTTACCTTATTCGAACCTGCTTAGTTTGAATAAGTTCGCGAAGCGAACAGGGGTTCGAATCCTGTCCTCTCTGCCATTTATATTGCACCCAATCTTTTACGATTTAGTAAGTTTACCTTATTCGAACCTGCTTAGTTTGCATAAGTTCGCGAAGCGAACGGGGTTCGAATCCTGTCCTCTCTAACTCTATGCTCGATATTTTGCGAGAGAGCTTCCTAATATCACCCTTACATTTTTTTAACCTTATGGCCGTATTATTCTTTTGTGAGAGAAAATAGGGATAATTATGGCAGAAGAAAAAAAGATACAGCTATCAGACGCAAAAAATGAGCGTGGCGAGAGGTTAACGTCAGTGCAAAATGGGAGTGGTGTTGGGCGTGATTCTTATGTTACTGAACCTCAATATCGTCAAACGCATAGCTCGTTGGTCAGTCTGCAGGAAAAGAATTCTCAATTATTCGTTGAGGTTAGAAATCATTTGAATGCTGATTCCGTTAGTGATGTTGAAGTTAAGGCTCTAAGACAGAGGCTCGATTTAGCTGGGTATCAAGATTTAAGTCTAGATAAAGCCACACAGAATATTTTGAGAGATTCTATGGATCAATGGGGTGCAGGCGTGAATACGATGCATCAGCCAACAATGATGTTAAGAACTGAGAAACTTACTTTTGAAAATGGCAATGAAAGAAGTGTTTTGATTGACCCTAGGAAGCTTGATGATGCAGGGTTCATGAACAAATTTATTAAAAAATTGCCACTTGCTGGCGGTTTGATTGTCGCTGGTTTTACTATGGCTAGTGGTGCCAACGCCTCTGAAATAGCATATGAAGGGACTAAGGCGGGTGTGCCAGGTGCTTCTTTAGGAGAAAGCGTCGGTAAGTCATTGGCCGCAGCTTTTTCCGCAGCAGCCTCTACAGGATCTGTTCAGCAGGCGCATTTGGATAATTTAAAGGACTTCTTATATGATATTGCGGGTGAGGTAAGTTTTGGACTCTTTCAAAAAGTAGATGGCGAATCTCTAGAGGATAAGAAATTCAATCTGGATGTATTTAAGATGGCACTTTCTGATCTTGATATAGAGAAAAGTTTAGGTTTTACAGTTGATGAATTGCTTGCCACGAAATCTGGTCGTGAATATTTGTCATCACAATATCCGCATGAAGCCTCAAATATTGACACTTATGCAGAGCATTATGCTTCTTATGCTGAGGACAAGGCTGCAGGAACAGGATTGATTAATACAGCTGAAATCAAAGCTCAGCTTCTTGAGAATAACGTCTCAAAAGCTATAAGTGCTTTAGAAGAGCAATCCCCGAGCCAGTATGCAAATGCGGCTGCTAAGGTCATGATCTCACCTGCTGGTGCAGGCGTTTAATTTATTTTTCTTTATTGTTGTGATCAACAAGCTCTACAGGGTAGTCGCCAGTAAAGCAGGCATCTTCATATTGAGGACGCTCATTGTTACGCCCTTCCTCTCCTAATGCGCGATAAAGCCCATCGATTGAGATATATTCAAGTGAATCTGCTTTGATATATTGGCGGATTTCTTCGATGCTAGCATTATGTGCGAGAAGCTCTTCTGTTGTTGGTGTGTCTATACCATAGAAGCAGCTATAGCGGATTGCGGGTGAGGAAATACGCATATGCACTTCTTTTGCGCCTGCGGCTCTGACCATCTCAACGATTTTCTTGGATGTAGTTCCGCGTACGATTGAGTCATCAACAAGAACGACCTTTTTCCCCTCGATGAATTTGCGGTTAGCATTATGCTTAAGCTTGACGCCGAGGTGACGAATTTGATCTGTTGGCTCAATGAAAGTTCGGCCAATATAGTGGTTACGGATGATGCCTAGCTCGAAAGGAAGGCCGCTTTCTTGCGCATAGCCAATGGCTGATGGGACGCCACTATCAGGCACAGGGACTATGAGGTCTGCTCCTTCTACCGGGCTTTCTTTAGCAAGCTCTGCGCCTATGTTTTTGCGGACTTCATAGACAGATTTTCCTGCCATGATACTGTCTGGTCTGGCGAAATAGACATATTCGAAAATGCATGGGCGTGGGTCTACTTTTTTCAGTGGCTTTAAAGATTCTACGCCATCGTCATTGATGGTCACCATTTCGCCAGGCTCGATATCTCTGATGAATTCTGCGCCTATGATATCCAGTGCGCATGTCTCTGAAGCGAGGATATGGGCATTGCCGATTTTTCCAAGAACAAGCGGTCTTATGCCATGTGGGTCGCGAATGCCGACGAGGCTATCTTTTGTGGCGATGACGAGTGCGAAACCACCCATAATCTGTTTAGCAGCGTCAATGATGCGTTTTGAGATGTCTTTTTCTTGTGATATTGCGACAAGGTGCAAGATGACTTCTGAATCACCGCTGGATTGGAAGAGGCAGCCTTTTTTTACGAGCTCTTTTCTTAAATGCTGAGCGTTTGTTAGATTGCCGTTATGAGCGACTGCGAAGCCACCGAAATCCATATCGCCATAAAAGGGTTGAACATTCCGTAATGATGGTTCGCCGCTTGTAGAGTAACGGTTGTGACCGATGGCGATTTTACCCTTTAACCTCTCAATGACGGCGGCTTCACCAAAAGTTGTTCCAACAAGCCCTAAAGCTTTGTGGGCGCGGAATTTTTCGTCATCAAAGGCGACAATACCAGCGGCTTCTTGTCCTCTATGTTGTAGGGCATGCAGGCCAAGGGCTGTGAAAGCTGCGGCGTCAGTAGTTCCATAGACACCGAAAACGCCACATTCTTCGTGGAGTTTATCTTGGTTCCAGTCGAAATTATTGTCCATTATCGTCATGATTTTATTCTTTATTCATTCGTTTTTTGTTGTGTTTGTTCTTTAATAAGCTGATCCATCATCTGTCTGGCTTGGGATTCGTATCCGCCGGCATTTACTGCATCAGGAGACTGTTTCAACTTTTCTAATTGTTGTTGGCTTTCTTTTAGTAAATCAATTTGCTCTAATTTCTCGCGTGCGCCGATTTTTTCGCCGATATCACCAATATTTTTATTGAGGTTATCTGTAGTTTCGGACGGAATAAAGCTTGCTAGCGCCTCGGAGGTTTTTTCCAAATAGGCGCGGGTTTTACTTGTGCCGATATAAGTGTCCTTTGTTGGGCCATCTATAAAAAGATAGGCTGGCATGTATAAAAGTCCAAGGATAAGGATCCCTCTGAGGAGGCCAAAGATGAAACCAAAAGTTCTATCAATAGCGCCGAGGCCGATCTTCTTTACGCTTTCTGCTGCGAAATGGCTGATGACAGAAAGCAGGATCACTACTATGATGAAAATGAGGCCGTAGCTTAAAGCATCTGCGACAACATCTTGGGGGAGTATGCCGAAAAACTTCTCCATCTCCTCCGCACCCGTAACGTCGCCGATGCCGAGCGATGAGCGCATTATTGGTATGAGGATGGGGCCTAGGAAGTACGCCGCGGCAAGCCCGCCAGCTACACCTGCTATGGTGAGGACTTCACGAATTAGTCCGCGCAAAAATGCTATGATGGCTGAGATGAAAAGAACGACGACAACGACAATGTCTAAAATCATAGTATTCTTGGCTTTATCTGTGCAGGTTTTAAAGCCCATAGATAGGGCATGTGTAGAAAAAAAGCAAGTCAGTTTACGATTTTAAGCATAGGCTTTTACCCCTTGGTTGCTGGCGAACATATCGCTAAGCATTTGTATGTGGTCGATTTCAGAGATGCGTATTTCGTTGGCGGCAACTTTACGGGGGGGCTTCTTATTTTTTGATTTAGGGATAATCGCTTCACGGAAGCCTAGTTTTGCAGCTTCTTTAAGGCGTAGATCACCTTGCGCTATCTGGCGGACTTCGCCGGCGAGGCCGATTTCTCCGAAAAAGACAGTTTCAGGGGGAAGGGGGTTGTTTTGAAGGGCGCTAATAAGGGCGGCGGCAACAGCGAGATCGGCAGCCGGTTCATTGATGCGGATACCGCCAGCGATATTGAGGAAAATATCACAGCCTGATATTTGCAGGCCTGTACGTGTTTCGAGTACAGCGACAATCATAGCAAGGCGGTTAGGGTCCCAGCCTAAAACTGAGCGGCGTGGGGAGGCTAAGGTGGAGGGGGCGACTAAGGCCTGTACTTCTACAAGCATGGGGCGGGAGCCTTCGAGCGCAGCCAGTACAGCGGAACCTGCCGCGTTTTGATTACGCTGGGAGAGGAAAATCTCAGAAGGGTTTAAAACTTCACGCAAGCCTTCGCCGGCCATTTCAAAGACGCCGATTTCATCAGTCGCGCCAAAGCGGTTTTTAACAGAGCGTAAAATACGGAATTGGTGAGAGCGATCGCCTTCGAAGTGTAAAACGGTATCGACCATGTGTTCAAGCACTCTAGGGCCAGCTATCTGGCCATCTTTTGTGACATGGCCGACAAAGATAACGGACATATTTTTGGCCTTGGCGTGGCGAATAATTTCTTGGGCAGAGGTGCGGACTTGTGTGACGGTTCCAGGCGCAGAATCGATATTATCGATATACATGGTCTGGATGGAATCAATGATGAGAATATCTGCACCATCAACGGATGATAAAATATCACGGACATTGGTTGCGCTTGCTAGCTCAACAGGTGAATCGGCAAGGCCTAGGCGGGCTGCACGCATACGTACTTGATCCATGGCTTCTTCACCAGAAATATAGACGCAGCGCTGATTTTTTTTAGAGAGGGCGCAGACAGTTTGCAGGAGAAGCGTGGATTTTCCGATTCCCGGTTCTCCGCCAATAAGGGTGGCGCTTCCTGGGACAAGGCCTCCGCCGCATGTACGATCAAATTCGGAGATTCCTGAAATGGCGCGCTTATAATTGGTTGGCTCAAATTCACCTAAAGGGGCGAGCTCAATTTTTCGTCCCTTTGCTGTGCTCATGCCTTTAGGAACGCATTGGGCGCTGGTTAGGTCTTCTTCAATGCAGTTCCATTCATTGCAGGATTCGCACTTACCCGCCCATTTCTGGGTGACGCTTCCACATTGATTACAGATATAATTCTTCTTTGCTTTTGCCATGAATCACTTATAGCAGAGATTTGAGAACAAAAAAAGAACATTTATCAGTTTGCTTGTCGGAATTCGGTAGGGGGTGGGGTATGGTACTGAAAGTAAAAGGTTTTCTTTCACTTTGTTTGGGCGCAGACACAGCTCTACGCCTTAATACATTCATTATAGCAATTAATAGGAATTAAATCCATATTTAAAAGTGTTTGCATAATTTTTAGTTATGTATATTGTTAAGTTATTGCAATATTCATTTAGGTGTAACTATGTCTCTAAAAGAGAGTTTTATAGGTAGTGTAACGAGCTCATCTGACTTGCGTTCTGTGTATGATTTTGTACGAAAAATATTAGGCGATGATATTATTTCGTTCGAACAATTTAAAACTATGCAGGATGTTAACCCTTTAATATCTCATAATATAAAGAGAACTTTAGATAAGGGGCAGGATCAAATATGCGGTTTTGTGAGTTTGTCTTTTTTAACTTCTTCTGCTTTGGTTGGTTTAAGGAGTAAAACACTTTCTACGTTAGATTTAAATGGTACCCATCAAGTAAATAGACAATCCGTTCCAGCGGCTATTTATGTAGGGGCAATAGGGGCAGATTCAGATAAAGAGGCTCGTCGTGCGACCATGAAATATTTTGACACTATTATGGTTAATTATAAGCACAAATTTAATAATTGTTTGATTATATCTAAGCCTATTACTGATGAAGGGCTGGCGGTAATTTCTAAGCGTGGATTTAGACCTATGCACGATGTTGCGGGTTTAGGGCAATTATACGAGTTATAGTTTATTTCTTTTTGCTTCTGATTTTACGGCGCAGCGTGTCTTTCTTTGCGCGAGGTGTGTCTAGTGGTGCGCCAGGCTTTACCGGTCGCTCAGCGAATTTACCGAGGCATATCTGGCGGTCATACATTGTGATGGCAGCGGCTACGCCAACATTGACACAGAATTTCATAGGGATTTTTACAATATGGTCGCATTTGGCCTGCATGTCTTCGGAGAGATGCCCCATTTCTGGGCCAAAGACGTAAGCGGCGCGAAGCGGATGACGAAAAGATGGAAGCTCGATTGACTCATCTGTGAGCTCTACGCCTACAAGCGTACACTCCATTGGCAGTTCTAGTTTAGAGGCGTGATCATATTGATAATAAGGCATATGGTCGAATGCGCCCGATGTGTCAGAGCTGCGCATGGCTTCAATATCTACATCTGGTTTAATAGTGAAAAAGAAGCTGCCGCCAAATGCGTGTGTTGAGCGCGCGATGGTTCCGACATTTTGCTCTTTTGAGATTTGCTCTACACCTATTCCGAAATAACCTCTCATTGCCACTCTTTCCTCCTACACGTTGTTACTCGTTGCTTGCGTATATGTTAATACGCTGCGCGCCTTGTGCCTAGTGTAGAAGAAAATAGAGGCCATGCGCTAACGAAGCTTTAATTTATAGGTTGCACTTTGTTATGGGGCGATATATACACCGCGTAACAGAATTTACAAACCATAAAGGAGCGGATGATGGCAATTCAACGTACTTTTTCAATTATTAAACCTGATGCAACAAAGCGTAATCTTACTGGCGCGGTTGTTGCAAAATTAGAAGAAGCTGGCCTTCGTGTTGTTGCTTCTAAGCGTATTCACATGACAAAAGACCAAGCAGAAGGTTTTTATGCTGTACATAAAGAGCGTCCTTTCTTTGGTGAATTGGTTGAGTTTATGATTTCTGAGCCTGTTGTTGTGCAGGTTTTAGAAGGTGAAGATGCTGTTGCGAAAAACCGCGAAGTTATGGGTGCTACTAACCCTGAAGAAGCGGATGCAGGTACAATTCGTAAAGAATATGCACTTTCAATCGGTGAAAACTCAGTACATGGCTCTGATAGCTTGGAAAATGCTGAGATTGAGATCAATTTCTTCTTTAAGCCAGAAGAAATCGTAGGTTAATTCGCTTTAAGTTAAGCTTTTGGGCTGGAACTTATCTGCGTGTTTATAGTTAGAGCTGTATGAGCATGAATAATAAGTTCACTAAAGGTTTGATTTTAAGCTGTATGATTTTGATGAATCCTGCCGTTCTTTGCGCGCAGGATTTTTCTATGGGCGAAGATGAGCGCGGGGCAGAGCTTCAAGTGCGTGAGGTTTACACCGTGCAAGCGGAGCCGCCAGCGATTGAGCCGCCGAAGAATAAGAATATCAAAAAGAGCTTTGTTACGCTTACGCTTGAAAATGATATGTTTGGCAGTGGTTCTGATCAGAATTACACAAATGGATTGCGTATCGGTTGGTTTGATTTGAAGTCGAAACCGCCGGGCTGGAATGATGATTTGCAGAGATATCTTCCGTTTTTGAAGACTAATGAGACGACTTCGACTTTTTACTCATTGGGTCAGAATATGTATACGCCAGAGGCTGTTGAGTCCTCGCAGCAGGATCCTAATGATCGCCCTTGGGCTGGGTTTTTATATGGCTCGGTCGGGATGGCGAGTTTAATCGGTGAGCATGTTGATGAATATGAGGTGACGCTCGGGATTGTGGGGCCGTGGGCTTTGGGCGAAAAAGCGCAGAAAGAGGTTCATAATTTAGTTGATTCTACTAACCCCAATGGGTGGGATAATCAGCTTAAGAATGAGCCGGGCGTGATGTTATCATGGCAGCGCCGCTGGCCGGGTTATTTTGAAATGCCGCTCGATGATGAGGGGCTGAGTTTTGGTTTTACGCCGCATGCTGGCTTTACGGTGGGTAATGTATATACATATGCGAATGCGGGTGGGGCTTTTGTTTTATCTTCGCATGAAGCGCGCTGGGTGGATAAACCGTTTCAGCCGCGCCCTGCTATGCCGGGGACAGGGTTTTTCGTGCCTGCTTTGAAAGAGGAAGGTTCTCGATATGAGTGGGAGCTTTTTGCTGGTGGTGAGGTGAGAGTGATCGCGCAAAATATCTTCTTGGATGGTAATACATTTAGGGATTCGCATAGTGTTGATAAGCGCTATTTTGTTGCTGATTTAAGCGCTGGGGCGAGCTTGATTTATGATCATGTACGTGTGAGCTATGTGAGTGTTTATCGTACGCGTGAATTTAAAGGGCAGGATGAGCCGTCTGTTTTTGGCGGGATTAGTGTTGGCTTTAATTTCTAGGGCTTAGCCGCATTCTATGATCGTTGGCATAGGGTGGTTTAATCTTTTGCTAATTTGTCCTATATTATGATGAATAGGGTGCTATGACTTAAAAGGGCTATTCATGCGGGTTTTTCATATATTTTCATTCTTTGTTCTGTGTATTGCAATGCTGCAAAGCGGTTTCGCGTATGCAGATGTTACGCCTTGGGCAAGCGATGATCAGGCGCGTGCGCGGATTTTTAGCAGTGTGAAAGATATTGCGCCCGATACTGAGAGTGTGGATTTAGCGCTAGAGATTGATTTCGGGCAGGGCTGGCATAGCTATTGGGTGGCGCCGGGTGATGCCGGTTTAGCGCCGCGTTTTTCATGGGAAGCTTCGGAGAATCTGAAAAATATTGAAGTGTTTTATCCTGCGCCTGAGCGCAAAGATGAGGTTGGTTTTACTGTATTTGGTTATGGCGATAAGGTGAGTTTACCTCTTCGGGCAACATTGGAAGAGGCCAGCGCGCCCTTGAAACTTGCATTAGATCTGGATGTGATGGTGTGTCATGAGATTTGTATTCCACAAAAAATGAATTTGGAATTGGCATTAAATAAAGGTGAGCGGGGGCAAAGTGCCTATGCGCCAAAAGTTGAACGCAGCTTTAAGACTTTACCGCAAGAAACGCTCTCAAATTTAGAGATTAAAAATGTAGTCAGCGGGCCTGAAGCATTGGTTTTAAATATTTATGATGCACAGGCTTTTGAGAAGGATTTTGATGTGTACGCTTATCTTGATGATGGGGCGTATGCGTTAACTGCTGTGCCTGAAATCATTAAAAGCGGTGCAGATGCGCGTGAGGCTTTGGTTAAGATTGCAGCACCTGAAGGGGAAAGCATGACGTCTTATTTAAGCGGTAAGAGCCTGCATATTGTCGTTAAAAGCGGTAAAGACGCGGTCTATAAAGATATAGATTTTTAAGCTCTTTTTTACAGCGCGCTGTCATAGGTTTTGATTGTCGCTTCATTGATGAGGTCTACATCAAATTGCTTCTCGGCCAAGGCTCTGGCGGCATTAGCCATCTTTTGTAGCTCTGCGCTGTCTTTATTCATAAGCTCCAGAACGGCTTTAGCGGTTTGTGCCGCATCTTTTACAGCTACGAGAAGGCCGTTTTCACCATGCTTTACGGCTTCTCTACAGCCCGGATGATCGGTTGTAATAATGGGGCGTGCGCAAGCATTGGCTTCTAGGAGAACTTTAGGTATGCCTTCACCATAATAGGAAGGGTAGCAAATGAGGGTTGTTTGCTCTAAGAGGGCAGGCATATCGCTGACTTTACCGAGCCATTCTACGGGGCTATCTTTAATCATTGCGTTCATTTCATTTTCAGTGATTGCAAGGGGGTTATTGCGCGTAATTCCGCCTGCAATTTGAAAGCGTATGTTTGGATTTTCTTTATGTACGTGTTTGGCAGCTTCTATGAAAATGGCAATGCCTTTATCATGCACGAGGCGGGTGGGCATAAGCACGATCGGCCTGTCAGTTTGGGGCAGTGCTGTAGCTTTGAAGCTTTGTGTATCAACGCCTGAGCCTAAGATAAGGTGGCATTGCTCCGGCCTTGCAAAGCCGCGCTTAATCATAAGATTCATATCATCAGGGTTTTGGAAGATGATTTGCGCATGTTTATGCTTGAGAGCGAATTTTAATAATGGACCGATCGCGGCACGTAATAATTTGGGCTTAAAACCTTCTCCAGAAAAGAGATAGCCAAGCCCTGCGAGTGTGAACACCGTGTTTTGGTTTGGGCAAAAACGGGCGGCTAACCCTGTGATGAAGGCGTATTTAATAGTTATAGCGTGAACAAGATCAGGTTTTTCTTTTAAGATGAGTTTTCTGATGCTGAGAATAGTTTTTAAAATTGTAAATGGGAGGAAGCCTTGGTCAGATTTTGGAAGATCATGACCTGTGAAGCCATATGATTTGAGCTGTTCATCTTTGTCGGCATCTGTGACGGCTAGATGTACGTCCCAACCTGCATTTTGTGCAGCTTGCGCTAGTGGTAAACGGTGTGACCAGAACCAATCTATGTGATTTATAACGTATAAGAGCTTTTTATTCATGAATTTGTGTGTATTTAGGCTGCTTTTGCATGATTTTGGGTGTTATTAGCTTTTTTATTTAAAAATTCAGCCTCAATCATCTCTTTTAGGCCTTCTTTTAGTGAAAATGGCGGTATAAAGCCTGTTTCTTTGAGTTTTGAGGCATCAACAACTGTATCTGCGCAGAATTTTTTTACGCGAATAGAGCTGATCGGGAATGTACGTCCTGTCATTTTGGCGAGAATGTCAAAAACATAGCCACCTAATAGACCTACGATATAAGGGGCTTTGGGTGGAAATTTGCGCTCTAAGGTTTTATAGACTTGCTCAACCATATCCAGCATATTGAGATCGGGTTTATCGGCATAGTTATAGAGATGCTTGCCTGCATTTAGATGTAAAACATTGTTTAGGAAGGCCGCAACATTACCGACATAAGCAATGGATTTGTGGTTATTGCCATTGCCAATCATGATGAATTTGCCGCTGGCTATGGTGTTGAGAAGATTGTAAATATTGCCGCGATTACCAACGCCAAATGTTGCCACAAGGCGTAAAGTTGTCAGTGTGCGTTTGGGATCGGCTTGAACCCATTCATTAAAGGCTTGCTCGCTTTGCCATTTAGAATGGCCGTAATCATTGAAAGGATCGGGTGTGTCTTGCTCTGTAGAGGCTCCTTTATCAAGGCCGTAGACCGCGACTGTTGAGGTGAAGATGATTTTGTTAATGCCGAGCTTTTCTGCAGCATTGGCTACGTTTTTGCCGCCTTCAACATTTACGTCATAATATTTTTCAATAGGTTGTACGTCATCTCTATGCTCAGCAGCCAAGTGATAGATAGCTTCGCAGCCTTGTAGGGCGTTTTCAAGGGCGGGTAAGTCTGTTACATCGACATCAAGGCGCTCATTCGGGAAGGCTTTAGATGGCGCGATATCAATAATAACGATTTCATGGCCTTGTGCTTTTAAGAGCGTACAAAGCTGTGTGCCGATAAAGCCTGAGCCACCAGTAATTGCGATTTTCATGGTTTTGTACCCCCCTTTATACTTATTTATTCATCCATTGCTTATACCATGATTGGAACATGATAACAGCCCATAGGTTTTGCGCGTGATTGCCTTTGCCATTGAGATGGGCATTCCACATTGTTTTGATCTGCTTGTGATTCATAAAGGCATGCTGTTTTAGTGCGGTTTCATCGAGTAGATCATGCGCCCAGTCTTTAAGATCTGTACGTAGCCATTCATCGAGAGGAATATTAAAGCCTTGTTTTGGACGTTCAAAAAGTTGTTCGGGGATATGTTTTTGTAGAATTTGGCGTAGGAGGTATTTGCCTTTGCCATTTCTGATTTTCAAATTTTGCGGGATTGAATAGCTGAGTTCGAAAAGACGGTGGTCTAAGAGCGGGCTTCTGATTTCTAAAGAACATGCCATGGAGGCGCGGTCTACTTTTGTAAGGACATCACCAGGTAGGTAGGTGAGTACATCCCAAAGCATGAGATGCTCGCTAGCGCTTAAGCCTTCTACTTTTGGTAGGGCTGGGTTTTGAAAGAGATACTGGGCGTCTTTACTGCCGAGCATACGCTCATAGAGCTGCTCTATGTTTTTAGCACTTAGGCTGTGCGCCATTTTGTGAATATGCTGGCCGAAAAGGGGGCTGTTTTGTTTTAAGGACTGCCATGTTTGTGGCGGGATCGTTTTGATGAGCGCTGCGGCAAGGGCTCTTATAGGGTGGGGGATGGCCGAGATAATGCGGGCGATTTTAGGGCCTTGAAGGTGACGATTATAGCCGCCCATAAGCTCGTCTCCGCCATCGCCTGAGAGGGCTACGGTGACGTGTTTGCGGGCAAAGGCGCTTACTAGGTAGGTAGGGATGGCGCTTTGATCTGCGAAAGGCTCGTCATAGATTAGCGGGAGTTTTGGGATGACGTTTAGGGCATCTTCGCTTGTGCAGTAATGCTCATGATGTTCTGTACCTAGATGTTTTGCGATGTCTTTGGCGTGCTCGGCTTCATTGAAAGCGGCATTTTCAAAGCCTATCGAGTAGGTTTTTACTGGCGCGTTTGATTGCTTTTGCATGAGCGCGGTAATGAGGGAGCTATCGATGCCGCCAGAGAGAAAGGCGCCGAGCGGTACGTCTGAGATCATGCGCTGGGCTGTGCAGGTGCTGAGCTGCTTTTCAAATAGCTCGATGATCTCGTGCTCAGCCATATTGAGGCGCTGTGCGCTATTGATTTTCGCGCTTTCTGGGGCGCTCCAATAGGGGTTGATAAGCTTGAGGAGGTCTTGTTTGTCGGTTAGCTTTTCCAGCTCGATAGAAAGACGGTGGCCGGCTGGGAGCTGGATAACATCTTCATATATGCATTGCGGGGCGTTGATCCAGCCTGTTTGCATATAGGCGTTGGCGGTTTGCTGGTTTATCGCGGCCTTGAAATCGGGATGTACGCGCAGGGCTTTTAGCTCTGAGGCGAAGGTGAGGTTTAAGTTTTTACCTTGGCCTGCCCAGCCGATATAGAGGGGCTTTTTGCCTAGGCGATCTCTTGCAAAATGAAGTGTACGTGTTTTTCTATCCCAAAGGGCAAAGGCGAACATGCCGCTGAGCTTTTGTAGGGTTTGGTTCAGGCCCCAATATTCAGTGGCGGCGAGGATGACTTCTGTATCGCTTCTGCCGCGAAAAACCATGCCGCCATCTTCAAGCTGTTTTTGTAGCTCTAAGAAGTTATAAATCTCACCGTTGAAAATGATGACATAGCGCTCAGTTTGTGAGGCCATAGGCTGCGCGCCATCTTTTGTGAGATCAAGAATAGAGAGGCGTCTATGGGCAAGATTGAGGCTGATCTCAGGGTCTTGCCAAAGGCCAGCGCTATCGGGGCCGCGGTGATGCAGAGCTTTTTCCATTTTATCGCAGATGGATTTTTGCTCTGCTTTAGAGCGGGTGCTGTTTATGTCATAAAATCCGGCTATTCCGCACATGAAAGGCTGCTTTATTGGCTCGTTATTGGTAAAAGAAGTTCTATATAGATCAGTATTAATTCTGTTAGACTAGTATAAGCAGCATTACTAAGAGATAAAGCCTTTAAATGAATATAGATCTTCTTTTTACGCAAGATGGTGAGGCGGGGCTATTGGCTTCGCAGAATTTCTTTAAGAAATTGGCCTGTGTTGTTTTGGATTTCGAAACATCAACGCTGACGCTTGAATATAAGGATATGGATTATTTAGAGCTGAATATCCCTGTGGAGCAGGATTATTTTGCTGTTTTGGATGCGTCGCCGCTTATTCATATCGGCGCGGTGATGAAGGGGGATATTTCGCAAGCCTATCAAGTGCCCTTGATGATTATGGATGATCCTTATCGTTTAGAGATGTTTAAAGATGTCGGACAAGGTGAAAGCTCACTGCAGGCTTTTGGCTATTTTGTGAAATCATGCATGTTTGGTCAGCCAGTTCATCGCGATGATTTGGGTGATGAGAATACGCAAGGCTGTATTTTAGGCGATGCGATGCCGTCTTCATTACAATTTGCACCGCATCTTGCGCGCCAGATTGCTTTAGAAGCTGGCTTGAGGGCTGCACCAAGAGCTGCACCGCGTGGCCCGTCTGGTCCAGGTATGGGCGGTGGTGGCGGTGGTTCC
>NZAJ01000064.1 GCA_002687495.1 Micavibrio sp.
CCGCCGATGGTTGTTTGATGTAAGCCGAATTCAGGACGCCCAAAGCGCTTGGTTAAGCGTTCAATCATTTCAGCATTAGCGCAAATATTGCGCCCTAATTGCGTATAGGAAAGCGGGTTGAAAGGGTTTTCAAACGTCATGCGTGTTAACTCTGCCTGTAACCTTAGGGGTGTACTCAAGACGTGCTGCAACTCATGAAGTAGATATAGCATTTGAAAAAACCTCTTACGCTAAATGTGTTTGTATCATACACTATTCTAACGCAAAAAAAGCTGCGTGCATACCTATAATGCAGTGCAGCATACTTCTGTAAAGCCAAGCTATATGGGTGATATATGGATGAATTATACCATTTACATGGGCTGCTACTAGACGCAGATAGATTTCCACTCTTAGTGGCCTCTATACTGCTTTGTGCAGTTGTTGGAATGATCTCTGGCCCATTGGCGGGAAATGCGATGCCATTTATCTGGCATATATATGCGGCTCTATTTGGTAAATTTGGCGATCGCTTAGATAAGAAAACACGCCAACGCCCTGATCTTATGTTCAGAGGTTTTGTGATTTGCATGGTTGCTTTGCTCGTAGCGCTTGTGCTTGGCGGATATGTCGAAGTCTTCATAGAGCGCTTCTCCTATGGCGGCCTAGTCGAGGTGATTCTCTTATCCTTATTTTTAAGTGCTGGCTCTATCTGGTTCTCACTGCTTAAACTCTATTTTGCCATGGGGGCGAAAGATAAGCTCTCTAAAGGGGCGTATTTCTCAATAGCGCGCACAATGCGTAGAAATTTGAATGCGGGCGATGATTTCGCAATAACCCGCGTGGCGCTGGGTTTGGCAGCGCGAGGTTTTGATAAAGCGCTTATAGCGCCATCATTGTGGTATCTCATTGGCGGATTGCCGCTTGTTATGGTTTATAGTGCGCTCGCAGCTCTTACATGGCGTTTTGGCAAGGATGGTTTCAATACAGGCTTTGCTGCTGTGCCTATGGCTTTGGAGCGCCTGATGGGTTATGTGCCATCTCTGTTTAGTGCGTTGCTTCTTACGCTTGCTGCTTCTATAACGCCTACAGCTAAACTCTTGTCTGGTATAAGTGCATGGCTAGGTGTGAAAGATCGTGCGCCTTATGAGCAGGGCGGGGCGCCGCTATCGGCTCTCGCATGGAGCTTGAAGCTCTCTCTTGGCGGCGCTACTCAAGATATATCAGGTAGCGCTATTAAGGCAGAATGGGTTGGGCCTAAAGGCTCAACCGCGCGCCTAGAGCATAAGCATCTTAAGCGCGGCATATATATTAATATAATCGCGCATATTCTTTTTATTGCTTCACTCCTTTGGGCGTATATGTGGAGTGGGTTAATGGGCTAGCCTGTTAAAGGCACGGAAGATTTTAAATAAAGTGTTGACTTATCGCTATGGATTCGATTATGTTGCGCCACGATTTGAATTTATATGGATTTTTTATAAGGATTTAAGCAATGAGCCGTCGTTGTGTGATTACAGGTAAAGGCGTAATGAGTGGAAATAACGTTTCACACGCCCAAAACAAAACTCGCCGCAAGTTCCTGCCGAATGTACAGGACACTAGCCTATATAGTGAAACACTAGATCGCTGGATTTCTTTGCGCGTTTCAACAGCTGGTCTTCGTACAGTTGAGCACAAAGGTGGCTTCGATGCATATCTGACATCAACTGCTAAAACTAAGCTTGATGCAGCACTTCGCCCAATCAAGGCGCAAATCGAAAAAGTTAAAGCGGAAAAAGCTGCTTAAGATTCTTTTTTGAATATATAAAGTAAGCCCGCCTGTAAAAGCATGGCGGGTTTTTTGTTGAAAGAGTGGGAGTGAACTAACAACAATGGCGCTTCAATATCCGAACTTTGCTTTTGATATTCAACATACCGACCCTAAGAGTGGGGCGCGGATTGGTAAGCTCACAACACCGCATGGCACGATCGAAACACCCAATTATATTTTCTGCGGAACGAAAGCCACTGTAAAAGGTGTTACGCCTGATCAGCTTCGTGAAGCTAAAACAGATATTATTCTTGCCAATACTTACCATTTAATGCTTCAGCCTGGTGCTGATTTGGTTGAGCGTATGGGTGGTCTTCATAAATTTATGGGCTGGGATGGCCCGATGCTAACCGACTCAGGAGGCTTTCAAGTTTTCTCACTCGGTGAGGGGACGATGGCCAATGAGATTAAAGGGAAGGCTAAAGGGCACGATAATAAGTCGCTTCTCTCTATTAATGAGGAAGGGTGCGTTTTTAAATCCTACATTGATGGACGTAAGATTAAACTAACCCCAGAAAGCGCAACACATATCCAGCAGCAACTTGGTGCGGATTTATTCATGCAGTTTGATGAATGTACGCCATATCACGTTGATAAAGATTATACGGCGCGCTCTATGGAAATGTCGATGCGTTGGGGTGATCGTTGTTTAGCGGAATTTGAGCGCCGTCATGATGGTTCTCAAGCTATGTATGGAATCATTCAGGGCGGCGTACATGAAGATTTGCGTAAAATTTCTGCAGAATATACCGCAAGCCGTGATTTCTTTGGAACGGCTGTTGGTGGGTGCTTAGGTGGTACGGATGAAGAAATGGAACTTGTTGTGCGCGGCTCGCTACCTTTTGCTGATCCATCCCGTCCAGTGCATTTCCTTGGTATAGGCCAGCTTAAAGATATCTTCCGTTTTGTGCGTCTTGGTGTTGATACATTTGATTGCGTTATCCCGACCCGCCTTGCTCGTCACGGCACGGCCTTTATGAAAGGCGTGCCAGGGGAGACAATTAATCTTAAAAATGCACGTTTCCGTGAGGATAACACGCCTTTAGATGAAGATAATGGCGTGTCGGCGTCCTGTAATTTCTCAAAAGCCTATATTCATCATCTATTTAAGGCGCATGAGATGCTTGGTATGCAGATTTTGGCGCAGCATAATATCGCAATTCTTAATCGTCTCATGCGTGAAGTGCGGGAGGCTATCAAGGCTGGAACGCTTGATGAGCTAGAAAAAGAGTGGCTTTTTAAATAAAAACGCTCTTCAATATTAAAAAATTCAAATAAAATAGCACTTTATTAACCAATTTAGTCACATATTGCGTTATAATTCTTTTTATATAAGCTTTTTAAGTTTTAAGCCTATGGATGTGAGCAAGTGGCATTAGACTATAAACAAAATAACAGAATTAATCGTATGATCGCGCTATACGATACCTATGTGGTGTGGATGAGTGCGGTATCACGTTTTTATGCGCAAGAAGATATTGCGGGCATGAAAACACTTATTGACCCTGCATTGATGCGCGATGGATCACAAGAAGATGTTGCGGATTTAATCGGTGAAGAGCAGCTTAAGAAAATTCATCATCTTAACGAGGCGCTCATTGCCTCTAAGCATAATTTGCAAAATGCAGAAGCTGAAAGGCGCAAGGACGCTTACAAAGACTTCGTTGTTTCTTTTGATGAGTTTGTTAAAGAAATTAAAGATTTAAAGCGTAGTATTTATTACAACGAAAATGATTTTGACCCGAGGACGGGCTTAAAAAGCAAAAAGCTGATGGATTATGATATCAAGCTTGAAATGGAGCGCCTGTCTCGTTCCGGGCGTCAATTCTGTCTCGCACTCGCTAGTATCGATGGCTTTGAAAAAATTAAGCAGAACGGTGGCGATGATGCTGTTAAGTTGGCTCTGAAAAAAGCGGGTACAGCTATGATTGAGTGTTTAAGACCTTTTGATGACGCCTATTATATCGGCGAGAATCAGTTCTTATTATGCTTAAAACAAGCAGATATGCATGGCGCGATTAGAGCTTTTGAACGTCTTACAGAGTATCTTGAGAATCGTGCGCGCACAGAAGGGGCAAGTGCTGTAAAAATGGTGAGCTGTATAGCTGAGCCAATCCCTGAAGATAACGTCAATGAGCTTATTCAGAACTTACATAAAGACCTCGCCAGTGTTGAAGTGGATGCTGGAGATGTCTTTACATATCAAGAGCTTAGCCCTTTGGAGCGCTATCTCAAATCTACATAAAAGTTAGCTTCAAAGCTCTACCATGAAACACGATAACCCAGATTACTCAAAACTCTTCAAAACCATGCCTGTGCCACGTTTTATTGTGCACTCGCAAGGTGATGATGTGTTTGTCATTATTGAGGCGAATGATCTTGCTCATAAATACCTAAATACAAATGGTGAAAGTGTTAATGGTCGCGAAATTAATGAGTGTCTAGATCATGAAAACGCACAGCATTTTCAGCAATCATTTGAAGTCTGCGTTAGTAAAAAAATTCCGGTCACAATTCAAACAGTTCCAGGTGTTCCCGGTCAGCTCAGGGTCTATGGCTTTTATATATATCCGGTTCTAAATGAAGCTGGTGAAGTGGATTTTATTGATGTTGTCGGCCAAATGGATGTGGCTGATCAATCTATCCTCCAACGCGAGCGTGATGATGCGATCTCGCTTCTCACTTCTATTTTTGATGTGAGCGAAATCGGTATTATTGTCACAGATAATGATCATCATATTGTGCGTGTGAATGAGAGTTTTATCCGCACATTTGGGTGGAAGCGTGATGAGCTTGTGAATGAAGAGCTTACAGCGTTAGTCACGCCCGATGAACGTGCGCATGTAAAAGAGCGATATGATGAGTATGTGAAAAATGGTGGCCATTCGTCTGGCGAGATGAAGATTATCCGTAAAGATGGTGCGATTGCCAATGCGCTCTTCACCACGGCGACTATGGAGCTTAGCCAATCACGACGCTTTCAGATCACAACGGTGATGGATATTACGTTACGTAAGCAAATGGAGCAATCATTGCGCTTAGCTAAAGAGCAAGCTGATTCATCAAATAGATCAAAATCACTCTTTCTCGCGAATATGAGCCATGAGCTACGCACTCCTCTCAATGCGATTATCGGTTTTTCTGAGATGATGATTGGTGAAACATTTGGCCCACTCGGACACGATAAATATAAAGAATATCTCACAGATGTGCATGCCAGCGCCGAGCATCTTTTGGGCATTATCAACGAAGTCTTGGATATGTCTAAAATCGAAGCAGGCAGGATTGAGCTTGATGAAGAAAATGTAGAGATAGATTTACTTTTAGAATCCGTTGTAAGGATGCTTGATTCTCGAGCCTTTGGCAAAAATGTAAAGCTCGAGCTTAAATGCTCTGAAAATATGCCCTACATGCATGCTGACCCACGTTTGCTAAGGCAGATACTTATTAACTTGATTGGCAATGCGGTTAAGTTCTCTAAATCGGGAGCGTCAGTCAGGATTGATGCTGAAGCTAAAATAAATGGCTCTCTTGTGATTACGGTTTCTGACGATGGTGTAGGAATTCCAGAAGATAAGATCGAGCAAGCGATGGAGCCATTTGGGCAAGTTTCTGATCGCGCAGATGATGCGCAGCATCAAGGCACGGGGCTCGGGCTGCCTCTCGCTAAAGCGATGGTCGAACTACATGGCGGTAAGCTGGATATTAAATCTGTTCTCGATGAAGGTACGGATATTATCATATCGTTTCCGCCTGATAGAATTATCGAAAAAACTGTGAGTTAATAGACTTGCGAAATATTCGCATTTTATCGTAAGCTTCCAACGCACATAAAAATATACAGAGTTAACTTAGGAGATTTGAAAATATGTCGAGTTTAGAGCAACGCTGCGCAAAGGCTGGTTTGAAAATGACAGGGCAGCGCCGCGTTATACTGAAAGTCCTAGGTGAAGCAAGCGACCATCCATCTGTTGAAGATGTATATGATCGCGCGAAAGAAGTTGATGATTCAATCTCTATTGCTACAGTTTACAGAACGCTCAGCCTTCTAGATGAGCTGGATATGGTTATTCGTCATGAATTCCAAGAAGGCTATTCTCGCTATGAGGTAAATGACGAGCACCATCACCACTTGATTGATCTTGATACTGGTAAGGTGGTTGAGTTTCAAAATGATGAATTAGAAGCTTTGAAAGAAAAGATTGCTAGAGATCTTGGTTATGAGCTTATTGATCATCGCTTGGAGCTTTACGGTAAGAAACTCCCTAAATCATAAGGTATGTAGAGACCATGTCTTGCAAATTCTTAGCATTTTGTCCCGTTAGTTCTGATGTGTGCTCTAAAGTGCGCAAGGCCTCAGACTGTAAGTGCTATAAGGCTGTAATGCGCGCGTTCGAAGAGATGCTGGATGAGCCGCGTAGTGTTGCGTTTGATGCCGCGCTTCGCGTTTATCGTCATCATTATCCGCATGATAATAAAATGGCCGCGCATTTAACCGTTGATCACTGGGTGAATGCAGGGCGCGTGCAGTAACTATGGCAGATGACCGCTTGCCGACAGGACTTTTGGTGGATGCTGTATTAGCGCCCCTTAATGCTAAAGGCATTTTCTACTACATTGCCCAAAAAGGAAATCACGCTTCCGGCTTGCTTCTTGTGAAATTGAACGGCCTAAAAGGGCAGGTAAAGCTTATCACGCAGCAGCGCAATTTTATGAGCGATGAAATAGAATGGATTGACGCGCTCGGGCAAGAGCTGGTTGATGAGCCTAAAGCTGATGAATATATCCGCCGCCAATGCGATATTGATCCTGATCTCTGGGTGATCGAGATCGAAGGCGAAGCGATGAGCAATCCTTTTGATGTTTAAACTTTAATTGTTTGACATAAGTTGGTTTGTTGTTGTAAGACTTTTGGCCATAGTAAAGAGTTTCCTATGGAGTAAACATGTCTGAAAAAGAGTTGAATGATGAAGCGGCTAAAGTGGACGAAGCAGCTAAAGAGCTTGAAATAAAGTTCAATGATAATGCGGATGTCGCGCTTGCGATAATATGTTCCCACGATGATAATGAAGATCGTCGTCGAGATTTATTAGAGCATGGCTTTGGCCTGACTACGACCACTTGTTTGCTTATGGCTTTTCATGAGGCTACTCAACAAAATGCCGCTCAAAAAAATGACGTAGAACACTATGTAGATTTTAAAAAGATGGCGGTTGAGTTGTTTCAAAAAAATAATGGTGTAACGCCATGAGTGCGAAAGAGTTACCAAGCGCAGATTATATACTAGGATTGTATAATACTTTTACAGACAGTGCCAAAGTTGAAGATTTTCTTGAGCTTAATGGTGTGAGTGCCTTGATGAGTTCTAATATTACACGGCTCTATCAACAAGTATGCGCGGAGACTAGGCACGATACGGTTAAACGTGATAGAGCTATGCTTGAAAGGCTTGATGCAATACTGAAATAGCCTCTCAAATTCATTGCATTTGCCATACAGCCCGTGTAAAACCCTGCCATGAGCACGCTACAAGACATTGTTGAAAAACGCAGAACCTTCGCCATTATCTCGCATCCGGATGCGGGTAAGACGACCCTGACCGAAAAACTGCTTCTGTTCGGAGGGGCTATTCAGCTTGCAGGCGCTGTAAAAGCAAAAGGTGAGCGCCGCCGCGCAACATCTGACTGGATGAAAGTTGAGCAAGAGCGCGGAATTTCTGTAGCGTCATCTGTCATGACTTTTGAAAATGGCGGCATTACTTATAACTTGCTCGATACACCTGGCCACGAAGATTTCTCTGAAGATACATACCGCGTGCTTACAGCCGTTGATAGTGCCATCATGGTGCTTGATTGTGCAAAAGGGATCGAGACGCAAACACGAAAACTCTTTGAAGTTTGTCGCCTGCGCGATATGCCGATTATCACTTTTATCAATAAGCTCGACCGTGAAGGGCAAGACCCATTTGATTTACTTGATGAGATTGAGCAAAGCCTCGCACTAGACGTGACGCCAGCCAGTTGGCCGATAGGCATGGGGCGTGATTTCAAAGGCTGTTATGATCTTATAAATGACCAGCTCGTGCTATTTGAGCGCAGCAAAGGCGACAAGCTGACTGAAGGTATTGAGTGTAAAGGCTTAGATGATCCGAAGCTTGAGCAATATCTCAGCCCACAAGAGCTTGAAAAATTGCGAGAAGATATTGAAATGGTGCGCGGCCTTTGTCCTGAATTTGATCGCGAAGCCTATTTACAAGGTACGCAAACCCCTGTCTTTTTCGGCTCTGCAGTGAATAATTTCGGTGTGCGCGAAATGCTTGGCGGGATTGGCGCCTATGCACCAAGTCCGCGTGCACAAAAAACAGAGCAGCGCATGGTCGAGCCGACCGAAAATAAAGTCACAGCGTTTGTCTTTAAAATTCAAGCGAATATGGATCCAAAACACCGTGACCGTATGGCGTTTGCGCGTATATGCTCAGGTAAATTCAAGCGTGGTATGAAGCTAAAACATGTGCGCGTTGGTAAGGCGCAAGTGATTCACTCACCACAACTTTTCCTCGCACAAGATCGTGAAATGGCAGAAGAAGCTTTCCCGGGCGATATTATTGGCCTGCCGAACTATGGTGGTTTCCGTATTGGAGATAGCTTAACGGAAGGCGAGGATTTGAGTTTTTCTGATATTCCGAACTTTGCGCCAGAGCTGATGCAGCGTGCGCGCCCTGAAGATCCACTTAAGGCAAAGCATTTAGGTAAGGCATTAGAGCAACTTGCTGAGGAGGGCGCCGCCCGAGTTTTTAAGCCAATTATGCAGGCTGATTGGGTGGTCGGTGTTGTTGGAAGCCTTCAGTTTGATGTGCTGCGTGACCGTATTCGTAATGAATATGAAATCCCTGTGAAGTTCGAGCAAACAGAGCTTTATACAGCGCGTTGGCTATCATGTGAGAGTGCGGATAAGCTTAAAAAGTTTATCGATTCAAACCAAATGTCGATCGCTTATGACCATGATCAGGATCCAGTCTTTATGGCGCGTAATGCATGGCACTTACAAGATGCGCTTGATAAAAATCCTGATATTTCATTCAACACAACGAAATAGAAGCTTTTCCGATAGATAAAAGCGGAAAAATTCATTGAAAAAGCACTTGAATTTTAGCGGCGAAAAGAACATATAAAGGGTACTTATTTAGTGCTGTATTAAGGGTGTAATGATTAAGATCTCAAAACTCGCTGATTATGCTGTGATAATTCTCACAAGCTATGTTGATGAACAAGGGCAATTGTTCTCATCATCTCAGCTTGCGCAAAGAACGAAATTACCAGAGCCTACAGTTTCTAAAGTGTTGAAATTATTATCACAAGCTAATTTGTTGCACTCGATTAGGGGCGCAAATGGTGGCTATAAATTGAGTGCGGAACTCAAAAATATAACCGTTTTGGATGTGATAAACGCGATTGATGGAACTCTGGCAATAACGGCATGTGTAGAACATGCTAATGCCAATAGTGAGCAATGCTCGCATGCTGGCTCTTGTGCTTTAAAAGGGCGCTGGAATATTGTGAACACGCATGTGGCAAATGCACTTGAAAAAGTTTCACTGCAAGATATGGTGTGCCCTGTAAATGAGCCGCGCACAGTAAATGGATAACTAAGGAAAAGAACAGACAATGGGTGCAACCGAAGAAACAATTCAAACCGTAAGTGAAATGGCTGGCAAATATGAGGCAGGCTTCGTTACGGAGATTGAAAGCGAAAAAGCGCCAAAAGGCCTAAACGAAGATATTATTAAATTTATCTCCGAGAAAAAAGGTGAGCCAGAATGGATGCTGGAATGGCGTTTGAAAGCTTATAAGCGTTGGTTGGAAATGCCTGAGCCTGAGTGGCAAAAGCCTGAGATAGAGCCTTTTGATTATCAAGACGCTTATTACTATTCTGCACCGAAAAACCATAAAGATGGTCCTAAAACGATCGATGATGTTGATCCGAAGCTCCTAGAAACCTATGAAAAGCTCGGTATTCCGTTGAGAGAGCAAGAAATTTTAGCAGGCGTTCAAGAGCGCTCTACACCAGTGGCGGTTGATGTTGTTTTTGACTCTGTCTCTGTGGCTACAACTTTTAAAGAAAAACTCAAAGAAGCGGGTGTGATTTTCTGCTCAATCTCCGAAGCTATTAAAGAGCATCCAGAGCTTGTGAAAAAATATATCGGCTCTGTTGTACCAGCCAGTGATAATAAACATGCATGCTTAAACTCTGCAGTCTTCACAGATGGATCATTTGTATACGTTCCTGAAGGCGTGCGCTGTCCGATGGAGCTTTCCACATACTTCCGTATCAATGAGCTGAATACAGGGCAGTTTGAACGCACATTAATTATTGCGGATAAAGGCGCCTATGTATCATATCTTGAGGGCTGTACAGCGCCAATGCGCGATGAAAACCAGCTTCACGCTGCCGTGGTTGAGCTTGTCGCGCATGATGATGCCGAGATCAAATACTCAACTGTTCAAAACTGGTATCCTGGTGATTTTGAAACAGGTAAAGGCGGGGTCTATAACTTTGTGACAAAGCGCGGCCTATGCGAAGGGCGCAATTCAAAGATCAGCTGGACGCAGGTCGAGACAGGCTCTTCTATCACGTGGAAATACCCTAGCTGCATTCTTAAAGGCGATAACAGCCAAGGTGAGTTTTACTCTGTTGCGATCACAAATGGAAAGCAACAAGCCGATACTGGCACTAAGATGATTCATATCGGTAAGAATACAAAAAGCCGTATTGTCGCTAAAGGAATCTCTGCTGGTCATAGCGACCAAACATATCGCGGTCTTGTTAAGATTATGCCGGGCGCAGATGGTGCACGTAACTTCACACAGTGCGATTCTCTGCTGATCGGTGATCAGTGCGGTGCACACACTGTTCCATATATAGAGAGCCGTAATAAATCGGCAAATCTAGAGCACGAAGCGACAACATCAAAGATTTCAGAAGATCAGATGTTTTACTGCCAGCAGCGTGGCCTTGGGGAAGAAGAGGCTTTAGCACTGATTGTTAATGGATTTGCACGCGAAGTCATGCAAAACTTACCTATGGAGTTTGCTGTTGAAGCACAAAAACTCGTTGGTATCAGTTTAGAAGGAAGCGTAGGCTAATGGAAAATATACAATTCATTGAGTTCATAAATACAGATCCGTTTTTGCTCTTTTTCGGAGCTTTTTATCTTGTGATCGGATTTTCATTCTTTTTTGCCCGTAAGGCATGGGAAGAGTTTTTAAATCTTTTTGTTCAGCATGATTCACTGAGCCTTGTGATGGGCGTAGTGCTGCTACCTATATCTCTAGCGATTATTGCCTTTTTCAATGATTGGACTTCATTGGCTTCAATCGTTTTGATGGTTATCGGTTGGCTGGCTTTGCTAAAATCGATTATTTTGCTTGTGCTTCCGGGTATTGTGCAAAAATTTATTCGCCGCGAATTTGTGCAGAAATGGCTATGGCTTGATGGTGTGTCTGGCCTGATTATCGGCGCAGCTTTGCTGTTATTATAAGGACTATAAATGCATCTTATGGATTGCTATCGTATTGTGACATTTGTGCCACTCGATCATGTCGAGCCGGTTATTGATGCCCTGTGCGAGAGTGATCTACTTACCTATGGTAATTATAAAGATGTTCTATGGTTCAGCCAGCCCGGCACAGGTCAATTCACACCCATAGACGGTGCGAACCCTGTGCAAGGCGAGATAGGGAAACGCGAGCGCTGCGAAGAAGTGCGCCTTGAGTTTTCGATCTTAGAAGACGAACGTAATTTAAAGACATTGCTCCATGATGTGCTTATTCCCGCTCATCCGTGGGACGAGCCAGCAATTTATATCACGCAAAGTAAAGAAACACGATCAGACGTATAAAGAGGAAAAAATGATCAAAATTAAAGACTTAAAAGCACAAATCGAAACCGATGACGGTGAAAAGGAAATTCTAAAAGGCATTAGCCTAGATATTCCTGACGGTGAAGTGCATGCAATTATGGGCCCGAACGGCGCAGGTAAATCGACGCTTTCATATGTTCTTGCAGGCCGTGAGGATTACGAGGTTACAAACGGAAGCTTTGAGCTGGATGGTGAAGATCTTCTTGAAATGGATCCTGAAGAACGCGCCGCAGCTGGCCTGTTCTTGGCGTTCCAATATCCGGTTGAAATTCCGGGCGTGAATATGAGCACATTCCTTAAAACATCGATCAACGCAGTACGTAAAACACGCGGTGAAGATGAGCTGGATGCACTAGGCATGCTTAAACTCATTAAAACGAAATGCAAAGAGCTAGGCATTAGTGATGACATGATGAAACGCGCAGTGAATGTTGGTTTCTCAGGTGGTGAGAAAAAACGTAACGAAGTGCTGCAAATGGCAATGCTTGAGCCAAAATTCGCGGTTCTTGATGAAACAGACTCTGGTCTTGATATTGATGCGCTTAAAATTGTTGCAGACGGCGTAAATGCTATGCGTGGCGAAGGGCGTAGCTTCCTTGTTATTACACATTATCAGCGCCTTCTAGACTATATTAAGCCTGATGTTGTGCATGTTTTGGCTGATGGTAAAATCGTTAAAACTGGCGGGCCAGAACTAGCCCTTGAGCTGGAAGAAAAAGGCTATGCAGACTTTATCGGTGAGGCCGCATAAAATGAGTATTGCAGCATTACAAATCGATAATCTACCAACGCCAAAAGAAGAAACGTGGAAATATACGAACCTTCCACGCGCGATCCCTGCGGATCTTAAAGAGGCTGCTGGCGAGGATATAGTTATCCACAAAAACAGTGGAGAAGTCTGTGAACAGATTGAGGATATCCTGTTTACAGCCGCCGATGGCCAGCGCACAGCACCGGTTTTGAAAATCACCCTAGAGCGCGGTGCACAAATGACACTTATTGAGCGTCAGCAAGGTGAGGGTGCATATTGGAAAAATATGCGCACTGAAATTACTTTGGCTGAAGGTGCTATCCTTAACCATATCCGTATTTCAGATGACTCTATGCAAGCTGTAAATACCAACATGGTCAGTGTCTCAGTTGAGCGCGATAGCGTTTATAACGGTTTTTCTCTTAACATTGGTGGTAAGCTAACGCGCCATGAAATTGATGCTGTTATGAACGGCCAAAATGCAGAACTACACTTCAATGGTGTGAATTTGCTTAACGGAACACAGCATGGCGATACGACTATTCTCGTGAAGCATATGGCTCCGCATTGTAATTCAAATCAGTTCTATAGAAACCTTATTGATGAGAGTGCGAAATGCGTGTTCCAAGGTAAAGTGTACGTTGATCAGATCGCGCAGAAGACAGATGGTTATCAATTATCAAATACATTGCTGCTGTCTGAAAAAGCGGAGATGGACACTAAGCCAGAGCTAGAAATCTATGCAGATGATGTAAAATGTTCTCATGGCTCGACCTGCGGTCAGTTAGATGAAGAGCCGCTCTTTTACCTACGTCAGCGCGGGATTCCAGAAACTGAGGCACGTTTGCTTCTTGTTCAGGCTTTTGTGGATGAAGTTGTGGATAAGATTGTGAATGAAGATATAAAAGAGCAGATATTACAACGCACTAACGCTTGGTTGATGGCTGCGCTTAAGAAATAGCCTCGAAAGGTGGCTGAGATGACCCGTAATTATCGTGCAGACTTCCCGGTCTTGAGTCAGGAGATGAATGGCAAGCGTCTTGCCTTCCTCGATTCTGGCGCCAGCGCGCAGAAGCCTGTGCAGGTGATAGAGGCGATGGATCGGGTGCTCAATACGGGTTACTCCAACATTCATCGTGGGCTGTACGCTATTTCACAAAATTTAACAGCTGAATATGAAGCTGTACGTCAAAAAGTCGCTGACTTTATAGGGGCTTATTCTGATAAAGAGATTGTCTTTACTCGTAATACAACTGATGCAATCAATCTGATTGCACAAAGTTGGGGGCGCGCACATCTCCAAAGAGGTGATGAAGTTATAATCAGCGAGATGGAGCATCATGCGAATATTGTCCCATGGCAACTTCTTCGTGATCAGATTGGCATCGAGTTAAAAATCATCCCCGTAAAAGACGATGCAACGCTAGATTTGGATGCTTATAAAACATTACTCTCTAATAAAACTAAGCTTATAAGCGTTGTTCATATCTCAAATGCGCTTGGAACGATCAATCCAGTGCAGGATATTGTGAAAATCGCTAAGGATTTTAATGCTTATATAAAACTGCTCATTGATGGCTCTCAAAGTATAGTTCATATGCCAATCGATGTGAAAGCGCTTGGTGCTGACTTCTTTGTTTTTACAGGCCATAAGCTGTATGGGCCTACAGGTATAGGCGCGCTGTGGGGGCGTATGGATGTACTAGAGACTATGCCACCTTATCAAGGCGGCGGCGATATGATCGAGCATGTGAGCTTTGAAAAAACGACATATAAAGAGCCGCCATTTCGCTTTGAGGCCGGTACGCCACCTATTGTCGAGGTTATAGGGCTAGGCGCGGCGATTGATTATGTGCGCAGTGTTGGTTTTGAATATATTTTAGAGCATGAGAAAGAGCTGATTGCTTATGGCCAAGAAAGGCTAAGCAAAATTGAAGGGCTTAATCTATATAGCCGGGCACCTCAACGAGCTGGAATATTCAGCTTTACAATCGACGGTACGCATCCAAGCGATGTTGGGATGATCCTTGATCAGAGCGGTGTTTGCGTGCGTACAGGTCATCACTGCTGTATGCCACTCATGCAGCGCTTCTCGCTAGATGCGACAGTGCGTGCCTCATTGGGCTTGTATAATGATAAAGATGATATAGATCAATTAATAGAGGGCCTTTACAAAGTGAAGGATTTATTTGGATGAGTGAAGCAGATGTAAGTGAAGTTCTGGACGCTAAAAAAGCGGAAGAAGAAAAAGCCGTTGAGCAAAAGTCTGAGCAAGACGCCTATATGGATGCACTGGCAGAGCCACCGCATGTCGAAGCGCCACGTGAACATAAATACTGGCCAGAAATCCTTAAAGGGCTAAAAGAAATCTATGATCCGGAAATTCCGGTCAATATCTATGAGCTTGGCCTAATCTATGCTGTTATTCTTAAAGATGATGAAGAGACAGGTGTAACGGATGCAGAGGTGAAAATGACGCTAACATCTCCAGGCTGCCCAGTGGCTCAAGAAATGCCAGGTTGGGTGCAGGGCGCTATTTTGCCCATTGAAGGCATTGGCGAGGTTGATGTTGAGATTATTTGGGAGCCAACTTGGAATCCGTCAATGATGGCGGAAACGGCAAAAATGCAGCTCAATATGTTTATGTAAGGTGGGCTTGAAATGAGTTCTACAGATAAAAATACACTAAATATCACAATCACTGATGCGGCCGCTCAGCACATTCAGGCGCTCATGGATAAGGCGCCGGAAGAGGCTGTGGCTTTGCGTTTAGGTATAAAAACGACTGGATGTTCAGGGAATGCGTACGACATTAAATATGTGGAACAAGCTGTGGATAGTTCTGTTGATGATGAGGTGAAAGATAATGGGGCTGTTCTTTACATCCCTAAAATATATTCATGGATGCTCATCGGTATGACTATAGACTTTATTACGGATGAACTAGGCAATTCACGCTTTGATTTCGTAAATCCAAATGAAACAGGGCGCTGCGGCTGTGGTGAAAGCTTCACAGTTCAGCGTTAAATCAATATATTTACTTTTTAGGAGCAGGGCGCTTTGAAGCAGATGGCGCGCCAACGCTGTTGATGCGCTTTTGCCGTGGCGTTTGTCCAGCACGTGGGCCAGGCCTGCTGCGCGGCGAAGAAAAACGGCTATGTTTTAATACACTCATCTTTTTATAACCTCTTATAAATCCTTATCCTTTATAGACGCGCTGCGTGAACATCTCATAAAGCTCGTCTTTGCTGGCCTCATTCTTATAGGCTGAATAAATCGCTTCATAGCCGAGGCGCTTAAAGCGCTTAACAATGGAATCGAACCCAGCTTCTTCTAATTCAAACACTATTGTACATAATGTGTAGAGAATTTCCAAATTATACAGGGCATTATCCGTTATATACTCTTCCTCTTCTCCACGTGGATCACCACGTCCATAGCCTTCATATCTCAGCTCAAGGTCTTTAAGTGCGGCAATAATATCAAATAATTGATACGCGCTATAGCTATCGATATTCTGCGGCGCTATGACGTAGCCGTTGCCTGAGGGCGGTACAAAGAAGCTATGCTCCATTCCAGATATGATGATAATCTTCTCGTGGTGATCCTTTGTGCTCTGTATCAGTGCCTGTCCTAGGCTAGAGCTTTGTAAAATATCGTAATTTGCTTGTAAGACATCCTCACTATGCGGGTGGATATAATGCAATTTCTCGTGCTTGCGCGTGCGATCCATTAAGGAAATGCGTACAGGTTTTGTGATGTGGATTTCACCATTTTTTGCAACATACACCTCACCCTTAACCGTTTCACCATTATAAACTACGGGTAACGTGACAGCAAAATCGCCATTCTGAGCAGGGGTTACAGCGATTTTCTGTAAGTATTTTTGTAGGCGAAAATGATGTTTCATAGCGCTCGCTCCTGAATAAGGGCTGTGCTTAATGTCGCTAATAAATTTGACTTTACGATAAGGGTAAAAAGCGACATCACTAAAGAAACATAAGTAATCAATGACGTTCTCAGTATTTAAATCAAGGACACCACGATTAGCTAAAAGCTCTAAAGGGTGCTCAGATCCATCCAAATAATAGTGATTTTCGCCATTACTAATGTAATCAAGGGTGAAATGAGGGATGACATCACGATTTTCGAGCGCGTAATGTGCATATCCATCTAAAAAATTGAGGTTTTTACGCCATAATGTGTAATTCTTGCTGCTAAAAAGGGGTGCGTACGCTTCATCGCGCACCTCATTAACAAAATATGCGCATTGTAAATCATCAAGCTTATGCCAGTGCGACTCATCACTCATAGCTTGATTCTATATCATTATGATCATTTCAGGAAGCAGCTGTTTTTACAGCTAGTAAGGCCTGTTCAATCACGCTCTCATTAGCGCCTTTTTCGTATGGAAGTGTGCTTAATGTGCGTTTCCAGGCTTTTGCACCTTTTTGCCCATGATATAGTCCCAAAATATGGCGTGTGATCGATTTTATCGGTGTGCCATAGAGCTTATTCTGCTCGGCGGCGTATTGCATCATAATGCGGGCTATCTCTTCCCGTGAGCGCAAGTTGGCTGTCTTGAAAATTCCCTTTTCAATCTCTGCGAGGAAATACGGATTGCTGTAAGTTTCGCGCCCGATCATGAGGCCATCGAATCTAGGGGCGTTTTCTTCTATATCCTCAAGAGTTTTAAGTCCTCCATTCAGACTTATACACAGTTGTGGATATTTTTCTTTCACATTATACACACGTTCATAATCAAGCGGCGGTATCTCTCGGTTTTGCTTGGGTGAGAGGCCGTTAAGCCATGCTTTTCGTGCGTGTATGATAAACTCTGTACAGCCCTTATCCGCAATTTTATCCACAAATACATCTAGGAAAGCGAAATCATCTTGTTCATCTATACCGGTTCGGCATTTAATCGTAACAGGTAAGGCGCTTACTTTACTCATTTCTGCATAACAAGTTGCAACCAAATCAGGCTCTGTCATAAGGATAGCACCGATTTTGCCCTTTTGTACGCGATCAGAAGGGCAGCCACAGTTCAAATTGACCTCATCATAGCCTGCTTCGGCGGCCATTTCTGTACATTTAGCAAGCTCGTAAGGGTCGCTACCGCCAAGTTGTAGCGTTACAGGATGTTCTTGCGTGTTAAAGCGTAAGAAACGCTCTGCATCGCCATGAAGAAGCGCGCCCGTAGTAACCATCTCGCTATAAAGAATAGCATTAGGCGAAATGAGGCGATGGAAGTAGCGGCAATGCCTATCTGTCCAGTCCATCATCGGTGCGACACTAATTTTTACATGATTATTTGACATGATGCGGGTTTTACCCCAACGTACATATGAATGGCAATCATTTCGTGAATCAATTGTGCGTACTATGCGTTTATTTATTTTAATTTCGGTATCTTTTTTGCTGCTAAGTGGCTCTGGATCAGTGGTTTTTGCTGATACGGCGGCTTTTCGCTCTACGCAATATCCTTTGCCGAGATTCGTATCTTTACGCGCTGATGAAGTCTATGTACGCACAGGCCCGGGGCATAAATACCCTGTGCAATGGGTGTTGAAGAAGCAGGGGCTGCCTGTGGAGATTATTCTTGAGTTTGATAACTGGAGAAAAATAAAACTCCATGATGGTGTGACGGGCTGGGTGCACCAATCTCTTCTCAGCGGTCGTCGAACGGCTTTTGTTATAAGTGGTGAAAATGCACCTCTTTATAAAAAGAAATCGAAACATTCTGGCGTTGTGGCCTCAATAGAGCCTATGGTTTTAGCGCAGATCAAGGAATGTGAGTCTTCATGGTGCTATGCTGAAATTGCATCTTTTAAGGGATGGATACAAAAATCCGTACTTTGGGGTGTTTACGAAGATGAAAAATTCGATTAATCTAGGAAACTGTAGTTGATTCTACATCTGTCCACAGTCTTATCCACAAGACTCCTGCCAATAAAAACCATAACGAACAACCCTTTATAAAAACTGTTCACACGAACAGCTTATATCTAGAATCTGTTCAAAAAATAATAAGGTGTATGCATGTTTGCATTGACGAATAAGCCGGATATGGCTGCCCGTCTTTATACAGGTCTCATCGAAATGGCGAGTGAGCCAGAGCGTGGCTTGGATGCTATGCGCATGATTCAGCACATGGCTGGTGTGCTTGTGGAAACATATCTCGTTTTTGATAAACCTGATGAAGCCATGACCGCGAGCTTACAAAAGCTCAGCGCGATGATGCAGGCTAAGCCTTTAGCAGGCTCTATTCCTTTCTCGTCAATGCCGCCAGCACATATTCTGGATTTTGAGACCGAGCGCGGCCGTACAGCTGCACGCGCTTTTTTCGAAGAATGGCTGGATTGCGCATTTGAATTCCACAATATGATGCTCATCATTATTCAAACAGTATTGCTAAGCTGGGAAGAAGAAGGATTTAAAAAAGAAGAGTCTTTGAGGCTATTAATTGAATGCACACAAAAAGCTATGGGCTTTGAATTTGCTGCTCAAGAGCTTTGCGATGTCGTGATAGAGCGTAAGGTTGCAATGGAAGGCTGGTCAATGGGCGACTGTGTCGCGTCGTTGAGCGCGGTTTCTGGACGTCGTTTA
>NZAJ01000065.1 GCA_002687495.1 Micavibrio sp.
CACAATTTTTAACAGCAAATTCTCACCAATAGCGGCCCCATCATTCTTCAATAGCGTTGCCCCGCCTTGAGGGTCTTCAGTCGAGATAACCGCCTCACTGACCACCGCACTTACATTTTTACGCCCAGCAACCGCTTCAACTACCCACTCCGCAGGGTGATGCTGTAAAATATCAAGTAAATCCTCATCTGATAATGCTGTACAAAAACGTAAAATCGGTTCACTCACCTCACGCTCAACATCTCTAGCCAACTGACCAGCCACTTTCGGCGGCGTATGCGCATGATCTTTCAAAGTTGCAGAGAGCGCCACTCGAATTTTGAGAACCTCATCTAAGGCCAGCGTTCCTAAGGCTTGCACCACAAACGCATAAAGCTGGCTTTGCTTATCTTGAGAAACATCTGGCAGTAGCTCGACAAGACGCGCCGCTAAGGCTAACCGCACATCTACATCTGAATCCTCTGCCAAAACAGGAGAAGCCTGTACTGGCATAGCCTCATTCTCAGCAACCGCTCGCCTTACTGCAGGTTCTGGATCTTGTTCTGCAAGATAATATAAAATCTCTTTGTTTGTCTCATCATCGCGCGCCAATAATATACGCTCTTTCACATTTGAAGAGCGCATAGCCTCACGCTGCTCAGCGTAATTTTTTGTTTTTTTCTTGAAGATTTTGGAAAACATCTTGCCCATAGATTCATCATAACAAATTCTAAAAGATATGGGTGCGATTTTTTTTAAACTGATATAGCCTGATATTCTGCGGATTGCATTTCATTCAAGCGTGAAATCGTGCGCTCAAACTCATAAGAATGGTCATGTCCACTATATAGCTTATCTGGGCTAACCGCGGCAGAGACAATAACCCGCGTATGCGCTTCATATAAAACATCAATTAACAACATCAGGCGCTTTGCCTCATTGCGCCGATCATAACCAAGACGAGGAATATCCTCTAAAAAGACAATCTTATACTTCTTTGCAATCTCAATATAATCCTCAGCACCATGCGGGCGCTCGCACAACTGCGCAAAGCTAAAGCGAGCAGCCACACCTGCAGCTTGCGCAACCTCTATCTGGCGTCCCTTCACATCAATAACATCTGCATGCACTTTTGCACCACCAGACAAGCGCAAGAAAACTTCATCCAATGCCTTACGGCTTGCCATATTGAGCGGTGTAAAATACCCACCCTCAATCTGATCAAACTCACCGCGATAATCCGTAGGACTATCCAAATGCACAATCTCAACCTTTTGCTGCAAAAGCTCTATAAAAGGTGTAAAGCGATCACGCTGTAAACCACCTTCATAAAGGCGATCCGGCGCCCAGTTACTTGTCGCCACCACACTCACGCCAGCCTCAAATAAACAGCCAAAAAGCCGCCCTAAAATCATCGCATCCGCAATATCTGTGACATGAAATTCATCGAAACATAAAACCTTTATGCCTTTAGCCAAATTCTTCGCTAAGCTTGGCAAAGCCTTTTCTACATCAACACCGCTTTTACGCGCGGCATGCATGTGATTATGCACATCAATCATAAATTCGTGAAAATGCGAGCGACGCCATAAAACAGCATCAGGCAAACTATGCGCAAATAAATCCATTAACATAGATTTACCGCGCCCCACCCCACCATACATGTACACGCCTTTTGCCAGCTCTGGCTTTTTCGAGAACCAGCCGCGCTTTTGAAGCGCTTGAGCGCTCAACTCACCATGCAACCTCTCAAGAGCCTCTACAGCACGCGCCTGTTCAGGGTCAGAAACAATCTCCCCCTCATCAAGGCGCTTTTGATACAGAATCTTTGGTGACATATTTAATCAATAAAATGGAAAGTTCATATAAAGCCAATAACGGCACAGCAAGAAGCACTTGAGAAATCACATCAGGAGGCGTCAAAAATGCCGCCAGCACGAATACTGCTATAATCGCATATTTGCGCATACTCGCCAAACCTTTTGCAGTTATAAGCCCCGCCTTCCCCATCAGCGTCAAAAGCACTGGCATCTGAAAGCATAAGCCAAACGCAAAAATGAGCGTCATGATCAGATCAAGATACTCACTCACCCGCGCTTCCAATTGAATTGGCAACGCCGTTTCCGCCCCTGAAGTCTGAAAGCTTAAGAAAAAAGGCCACGCCATTGGCAAAACCACATAATAAACAACCGTCCCGCCCAAAAAGAACAGCACAGGTGTGGCAATTAAAAACGGTAAAAACGCTTTCTTTTCGCTCTTATATAGACCAGGCGCGACAAAGCCCCAAATTTGTAAGAGCAATAAAGGAAATGTGATAAAAATCCCGGCAAAGAACGCAACTTTAAAATAAGTGAAAAACGCCTCTGTAAGCCCTGTATAGATCAGGCGCTGAGAATCCCCCTCGCCCATAGCAGAAGCTAACGGCTGCACCAAAAAGCTATAGATTTGCTCTACAAACACAAAACAAAGAAGCGTCCCTACAGCCATAGCCCCGAAAGCCCATAGCAAACGCTGCCGCAACTCGACCAAGTGCGAAGACAAACTCTTAGAGCTTTCATCAACAGTTGCCGCCTTACTCACCTTTAGCCTCCTTTTGCTGCTCAAGCATATCTATCAGCTCCGCATCATCATCAGCCTCATCAAAATGCTCATGACCTTCCGGCAAGTGGTGATGGCGTTGAGCCTCAAAATTCACAGAAGAGTGCAGATCATCGCCTAAATATTGATCAAATTGATTAGAAATAGAATATTTCATATATTGAATACGGCGAAGAACACGCCCGATAGAACGCATTAAAGTCGGGATTTCATTAGGCCCAATGACGAAAACGCCAATAGCGGCAATCATTAACAGCTCTGCCCAACCAAAATCTAACATGGAATGAAAACCTTCTTGCCTTAATTCGGCTTTTCACTTTCATCGGTAATAGATTTTTTCAAATCTTCGTCACCATCCTTCAAGCCTTTTTTGAAGCTGTTAATGCCTTTTGCGAGGTTTTCTGCGATCCCCGGCAAACGACTAGCGCCAAATACAACAAGTATAAGCATCACAACAATTAAAATTTGCATAGGTCCTGGTGCCATAGGCTTAAAGCTCCTCTAATTCGGTTTCATCTTGTTCTACATCCTCCGAAGGCAACTGTCCAGCGAACAGATCACCCTCACCTGGAATAGCTTCAATTGCAGGTCTACGATCAAGAAGCCCAGAGGCCTTTAATTCATCAAGCCCCGGCAAATCCATCAAACTCTCTAATGCAAATTGATCAAGAAAATTAGCCGTTGTAATCCATGTTAAAGGCCGCCCCAATGTTTCACGGCGTTTACCTGGCTTAACCCAGCCTGCCTCAATCAACACATCCAAAGTGCCTCGATTTGTCGCCACACCGCGAATATTTTCAATCTCAGCCCGGGTAACTGGCTGATGATAGGCGATAATGGCCAAAGTCTCTAAAGCGGCACGTGAGAGCTTTTTCTTCTCTTCCTTCTCCATACTTAAAACATCAGCCAAATCTGGTGCAGTACGAAACGCCCAACGTCCATCCATCTCAACCAAATGCACGCCGCGCTCTTTATAATCATCTTTCAGCGCCATCAAACATGAGCCAACATCCGCCCCCTCTGGCATACGTTCATGCAGCTCTTGCGTGCTTAAAGGCTCTTCTGAAGCGAATAATAACGCTTCTAATATACGCACATGCTCAGCATTAACACTCACGATACTTTCTCCATTTTCTCTGGCGTAGCTTGCGGATCATTATCTGCTAAAGCACGCATATATACTGGCCTAAATAAACCATCTTGCTTAATTTCGATCTTGCCTTGCTTTGCCAACTCTAAACCGGCTGTAAAGCTGGAAGCCAGTGCGGAGCGCGCATAAAGGCGATCTTTAATCCCTTCAGGCACAAAACTCGTCAATGTCGTCCACACTGAGTTAAGCCCCTTACGTGGCAAAGCGCCAAGCATTTTGCTCATACGTGCCATCGCGTTATCCATCGACATAAGATGAAAAACTGGCAAATCATAATTTACTTCTTCTGCACGTTTGCGAATATCACCATAGGCTTTAAGAATATCGTAAATCTGCACATTCCAGCGCGTTCTCTTTGAAAGATTTAGCCCTTCCGGCGCGCCGCGAGCAAACACACCAGAGCCAAGCTGTGGCTGCTCCATCAATCGATCAGCCATCTGCTGCATAGCTTCCAAACGACGAAGTTGGAATTGCAGAGCTTCTGCCATCTCTTCAGCACTTGGATCAACGCTTTCATCCTCACGCGGCAATAACAAGCGTGATTTCAAATATGCAAGCCATGCCGCCATAACAAGATATTCAGCAGCCAACTCTAAATCCAGAGCCTGCGCCCTTTCAATGAAAGCCATATATTGACGAACGAGCTGTAAAATAGAGACATGAACAAGATCCACTTTCTGATGACGTGCCAGCTCAAGCAGAACATCAATCGGCCCCTCAAAACCATCAATATTGAGCAGCAAAGCATCAGCCTCACGCACCTCTTGAGAAGGCACGCGTGGAGCATCTTCCTGAAAAACGGAAGGCTTCGGCGCAGCATCATTACTTGTCATATGCCGACACTAGGCCATATTGAGTGATAATTGCAAGGCTTTACGCGCTTTAGCACTAAGGTTAGGCACAATTTTTTGTATTTCTTGCATAGCAGATAGATCACCTGCGCAATATAAGGCGGCATCACAGCCCGCCTCTACACATGTACGCGTACGCTCAGCCACACTACCATAGCCATCAAGCGCATGCATATCCAAATCATCAGACACCAAAAAGCCTTTAAAACCAATATCTTGACGTATAACATCCTCTATAATCACAGGCGAAACAGAGGCTGGATGATCAGGATCAATATCCTCATAGATGACATGTGAGGCCATAGCCCACATTCTATCAGAAATATCCGATTTAACAGCTATACGAAACGGCTCGAAATCTTTGGCCGATAATTCGCTTTTTTGCACAGAAACACGCGGCAATTCTTTGTGAGAGTCACAAGTAGCGCGCCCATGCCCTGGAATATGCTTTATAACAGGCACAACACCTAATGAGAGTAAATTTCGACAGACTGAAACACCCAAACGCCCTACAATCTGCGGATCATCTCCAAAAGCGCGATCTCCGATTACATCATGAGTTTCAGGTGCTAAGACATCCATAACCGGCGCGCAATCAACATTTACGCCGACCTCGACAAGCTCTTCAGCCAATTGCAAAACACAATAACGAAGCTCCTCTAACGCTTGATCCATATCCACCTTAGCACGCGCTCCAAAAATCTCCATTGGTGGAAAACCACGCCAAATAGGAGGCTTTAAACGCTGAACACGCCCACCCTCTTGATCTATAAGAATTGGACAATGCCAGCCAACACAGCGCCTCAAATCTTCACAAAGCGCTTTAACCTGCTCTGGCGTTTCACAGTTACGGCCAAAGAGAATAAAGCCCACAGGATTAGCCTCGGTAAAAAACACCCTTTCCTCTGCGCTCAAGCTTAGTCCAGCCACAGAGTAAATAACTGCCTTCAACCCATCAGGTAACATAGAAAGACCTTTAATTAGAATGAAATAGAAACCATATGCTACATAGTAGCCGTATTTACAACCTTACTTAGTCACTAAGCAGCCAGCTGGTTTTTGCTGTTTAATCTCACCACATAATGCATCGGCACTCGCCTTGCTCATTGGCCCTGCCTGTATACGGTAATAGGTACCACGCGCACCGAGATCAGCAGTACTTACGCGATGCGACAACCTGCTCAATTGAGATGGAAATTCTTTAACAAATGCGCTCCACCCCTTTGCAGCTGCCTCAGAAGAGCTAACAGAACCAAGCTGAACGTAATACTCGCCCGGTTCAATCGGCAGCACTGCCATTTGCGATCCCGCAGCAGGAGAAACTGACGCTGCGGCCTTAGCTGCGCTCTCGCTTACCTCTTTCGCAGACGCAATCTGCTCAGACTTCTTCGAAGTGGCACCATCTTCTTTATTAAGCACACTGCGAACAAACTCTAATGTTTCAGGATTAGAGCCTGGCTGATGCTTTATCGCTAAAGCTGGCGGCTCAACACGAGAAGGCTTTGTTTGTGCCGCAGCAACTTCTTCTACGCTATCAGCTTTAGGCATGGATTTAGGCGCCTCAGGCTTCTTCAATAGATTTTCAACCTTTGCTGAAGCTTGCGTTTGCTGCTTCTTCGCATCTTCACTTGAGGCAATCTCTTCAACTTGGCGAACAAAATCATCAATCTTTGCTTGTGGCTGAGGCTCGTCAAGAGCTTCCGCAGAAGGCTTCTCACTGTCATCCATCGCCTCATAGACAGTGCTTTGCATATTAGAAATATCCATACCACCAGCTTCACTCGGCGCTTCTTTGTAAGCAAAGCTCTCAGCCTTAACAACAGGCACTGGCGCATCGTCATTTTGCTCAGGGCTAACAGAGACAATAATGGCTGCAACAGCAACCCCCATCACCAAAAGCCCAGTCGTCGCAAAAACAGGACGCTTCATTTTTTCTGCCATATCGCTGCCGAAAACATATTCCAAAAAGCCCGGCTTCTGCTCCTTAGCTTCATCATAATGATCAAATCCAAATTGCTTAAACTCATCCTGACTCATAGAAATATCCCTTCTTCACATACGCAGATTATTTGAACACGCTAAGCAACCAATATGGGCTTAGCTTTCCTAAAGACAATAATCTATTTCAAGTCCCAGTAAAGATCAAATAGGCGCTCATGCTCACGAATAGCATAACGATCGGTCATCCCAGCAATATAATCACACACAATACGTGCGCGAAGCTGCTCATCCTCTTGCCCTCCAGCCTCGACCACGCGCTGCTGCCAGTTATCAGGAAGGACCTTATAGTTTTTCGTAAAAGCTGTGAATAACTCTGTCACGATCTTCTCAACCTTCAAATGCAGGCGATTGATTGTATAATGGCGATACATACGCTCAAACAAAAAGGCTCTAAGCTCATCAATCTCAGCGCGTTTAGCATCACTAAAAGCGACCATCTGACGACCAGCAGCGCGCACATCTTCCGCCGATTGAGGTTGCAACTCGCGCAAGCGCTTTTGCGTCTCTGTCAGCACATCTTCGACCATACCGCCAATCATCTCGCGAATAGTTTCCTGCACAAGGTAACGCTCAGCAAGCCCGTCACCATGCTCTTTTTTCACAACCTGCATCGCTTGCCCTAAAATCGGCACAGCCTCAATGTCTTTCAGAGTAAAGAGATGCGCGCGCAGACCATCTTCCACATCATGGTTATTATAAGCAATATCATCGGCAAGCGCCGCTATCTGCGCTTCGACAGAGGCATGGCTATCAAGTTCCAAATCCATCTGCTCTTGCAATTCACGTACAGCTATATGGCTCTCACCCAGCACATGAGGGCCATTATGCTTCACAACACCTTCCAACGTTTCCCATGTTAAGTTCAGCCCTAAAAACTGCGGATATTTACGTTCTAATGTCGTAAGCACGCGCAAAGACTGATCATTATGTTCAAACCCACCATATGGCTCCATGCATTTAGCTAAATATTCCTCGCCAATATGTGCAAATGGCGTATGCCCTAAATCATGTGCCAGCGCTACACTTTCCGCCAAATCCTCACTCACCATGAGCGAGCGCGCAAGCGAACGCGCGACCTGTGCGACCTCTAATGTGTGCGTCAAGCGCGTGCGATAATGATCCCCTTCATCATAGACAAAGACTTGTGTTTTATATTTCAAACGGCGAAAGGCTGAAGCATGAATTATACGATCATGATCGCGTTGAAAGTCCGAACGATGACGCGATGGGCGCTCATCGTAAACACGCCCCCTGCTCATATCTGGACGACACGCATAAATCGCAAGCGGCATCGCGCAATAGTTATAGTCAGGTTCGTGCATAGCTGTTTTACTCATAAATCCCTCGAAAAAAAGCGTGAAAACCCAGCGAACATAAGATGACATCGAAGAGTTCTATGCTATATAATATCATTATGAGCCTAAATATTGATACCAGCGCGGTTAAACGCATTAAAGATTTACGTGGACAAAAACAGCAAAACCAACTTTTGCTGCGCATTACTGTCGAAGGCGGCGGTTGTGCAGGCTTTCAATACAAGCTAGAGCTTACTGAAACACATAACGATAAAGATATCATCTTTGATGACACAATCGTTACAGATGACATCTCACTGCCCTTTATCGAGGGGGCAACGGTCAAATTCAAAGATGACCTTAGCGGCCAAGAATTTGTTATCGACAACCCAAACGCTCAATCAGGCTGTGGCTGCGGCACATCATTCGCTATTTAAGCCTATTAAAAAAACAAGAGTGAATACGACGGTATTGCCCATATATTCTTAATGTTTACATACTGAAAATAGCATAAGCTGTCCCACCACTGGTTAATTCAGCTTAAGAGAGAAAATATGAGTACAGAAATATCATTATATGAGCGCATAGGCGGCCAAGAAGCTCTAAAAGCTACTGTTGATCGCTTTTACATCAAGCTCGTAACCGATGAAATCGTTGGCCATTACTTCTCAAACATTGATCTGAAAAAACTAATAGCCCATCAATGCCAATTCTTAAGCTATGTCTTTGGTGGTCCATATAAATATGACGGCCGCAACATGCAAGATGCGCACGCGCACCTCAAAATCTCAGAGAACGACTTTAGCATTGTAACCAACCATCTCCACAAAACACTTCAGGAGCTGCACGTTTCCAGCGAGTTAATAGATGAAATCATGCAAATTGTCGCCACCACACATGACGACATCGTCAGCAAGCCTTAGCAAACGATTTTAAATCCATAAAAATTGACTCAGATCAAAGATATATAGCCCTACCCATGAAACTATGACGACATGGGTAATGCGTATAAAAAACAGATTCTATCTTATGATCGGCTCGTACCGAGATATACGAGCTACCCTACTGCGCCGCATTTCAAAGAAGAAATATCGAGCTCCACC
>NZAJ01000066.1 GCA_002687495.1 Micavibrio sp.
GTGGCAAAAGTGGCGGCGATGACATCCCAATGTGCGGCGTGCCGTTCCATGCCTATGAAAACTATCTCGCAAAACTCATCCGCGCAGGTCATAAAGTCGGCATCTGCGAGCAAGTCGAAACCCCAGACGAAGCTAAAGCGCGCACCAAAGCAGAAGGCAAGCCCGCCTCAAAAGCGCTCGTGCGCCGTGAAGTCGTGCGCGTAGTCACACAAGGCACACTCACCGAAGATACGCTTTTATCATCCCGCGAAAATAATTACCTATGTTCGCTAAGTGAAACAGGCGGGCAATATGCCTTGGCGTGGAGTGATCTTTCTACTGGCTCATTCCATGTACAGCCCGTGCTAAGAGACAATATCCAAACAGCCCTTGAATGCATCACACCAAAAGAAATCGTCGCGCCCGATCAAGTCGCTAACCTACTCCATAAAGACGCACAAATATCTCTTCAGCCGCGCTCTATGTTTGATAGCGAAAATGCCCGCCTGCGTTTAGAGAAACTCTTCGGCGTAGAAACGCTAGAGAGCTTTGGCGGCTTTTCACGTGCAGAGATTTCTGCCGCTGGTGCGCTCATTGACTATATCAACCGCACACAAGTCGGCAAGCTCCCCTATCTTCAGCCACCGCGCCAAATCACCTCAGGCGCAAATATGGAGATCGATGCAGCCACACGCCGCAATCTTGAGCTAACGCAAACACAAAGCGGCGAGCGCAAAGGCTCCCTTCTCCAAACAATTGATCGCACCATTACCGGCCCAGGCGCACGCCTGCTTCATAGCTGGATTTCCAGCCCCCTGACCGATTTAGAACACATCAATATCCGCTTAAGCCGTATCGATAGCCTACTTCAAAATCCTGCTCTCAACGCAGACATAAGAGAGCAGCTCAAATCCATGCCGGATATGGAGCGTGCACTCTCGCGCCTATCTGTTGGGCGCGGCGGGCCACGTGATCTTCTGATGATCCGTGATGGCTTGCGCAATATCGAGCTTATCCGCTCACAGCTTCATATGTGCCCAGAAATAACCACGCCCCTTCAAAGCATCATAGAAAGCCTTGCTTCATATGCGCCGCTTGATGAACTTCTCGATATTTTAAGCGCTGGCATCGTTGATGAACCACCTATGCTCGCACGAGATGGCGGCTTCATCGCTAGAGGCTATCATGCTCAGCTTGATGAGCTAAAAACCTTACGCGACAATAGCCGCAAATTAATCGCAGCACTTCAAAGCGAATATCAAAAAGACACCACGATCGACAGCCTTAAGATCAAACATAATAACGTGCTTGGCTATTTCCTCGAAGTTCCATCACGCAAAGCCGATGCAATGCTCAGTGCGGCGCAAGCTGCGGAAAGCCAGTATATACACCGCCAAACAATGGCCAATGTTGTGCGCTTCACAACAACAAAACTCGCAGAGCTTGAGCGTGATATCTCTAGCGCCGCAGAAAAGACGCTCGCCATTGAGCTTGAGCTTTTTGCTGATCTCACCAATAAAACCATCACCCTCTCAAACGAGATATCATCGCGCGCCCAAGCTATCGCCACACTCGATGTCAGTTGCGCTTTAAGTGAACTCGCGCAAGATATGCAATATTGTCGCCCCGTACTCGATAACTCTCTCGATTTTGATATTAAAGGCGGACGCCACCCCGTTGTCGAAGCCGCCCTCAAAAAACAAAACGAAGCCTTCGTCCCTAATGATTGTGACCTAGCACCAAAGAACCGCCTCTGGCTTTTAACAGGCCCTAACATGGCGGGTAAGTCGACATATCTGCGCCAAAATGCACTCATTGCAATCCTCGCGCAAATCGGCTCATATGTACCGGCAAGCTCTGCGCATATCGGCATCATTGACCGTGTCTTTTCACGCGTTGGTGCCTCAGATGATTTAGCACGCGGACGCTCTACATTCATGGTCGAAATGGTTGAAACAGCGACCATCCTCAACCAAGCCACAGAACACTCCCTCGTCATCTTAGATGAGATCGGACGCGGCACAGCAACCTTCGACGGTCTCTCTATCGCTTGGGCATGCGTTGAAAACCTTCATGAAGTTAATAAATGTCGCAGCCTCTTCGCAACACATTACCACGAGCTAACAGCCCTCACAGAAAAACTCAGCGCTCTATCTTGCCATTCCATGCAAGTCAAAGAATGGAAAGGCGAAATCATTTTCCTACATAGTGTCGGTGAAGGCGCAGCGGATCGCTCATACGGTATTCATGTGGCTCAGCTCGCAGGCCTGCCTCCAGCCGTAATCGCACGCGCACAAACGATTTTAGACATGCTGGAAAGTGGAAAGCATAAAGGTTCAGCGCCTCTTAATAAACTCACAGATGAGCTTCCCCTATTCACAGCCGCACCAGTTAAACAAGCCCCTAAACAGAGCGAAGCTGACCTCATGCTTAAAGAAATTGACCCAGACAGTCTAACACCGCGCGAAGCGTTGGAGGCCTTATATAAGCTCAAAGCTGCGCAAGAATAATCTACGCTTTTACTGTCGCACGTAGCGCTTCAATTGAACGCTCATAGATTTGCTGCAATTCTTTTATCTCAGCATTAATATCTGCCAATTGGCCCTGCCCCTCATTCACAATCACAAGAGCCGCATTTTCAATCCGCCCCGAATGGCTCGCTAATAGCTCCATCCCGATATTAGCCGCAGAAGCTTTGAGTGAATGCGCACCATCTACAACAATTTGCGCATCACCCTCTTCAAAGCCTTGCAAAATATTATCCGCATAACGTTTTGAATCACGATAGAACATCACCAAAAGCTCTTGGAAATTATCCCCCATGAGCTCTTCTAAGCTTTCAAGAATATCAGTATTTAAAATCACACTCATAAACACACCTTAAAGCGATAAGAATCAAATCGTAAAGATAAGAATTACATATTCGATATACTCTATGCAAACCCAGATAAATTCTATACTTGAACAAGTTTTTCCAAACCACTATACAAATGTAGAAAATAGAAGAGGATACAAGCCGTGACACAGACAGAGCAACCCCACACAGGCGTAGGAACACCAGAAGATCCAATCAAAACTGATGCAGTTATTATTGGCGCTGGCCCATGTGGTCTATTTACAGTCTTCGAGATGGGCTTGCTCGATATGAAATGTCACCTCATCGACATCCTCGATCGCCCAGGCGGTCAATGTGCAGAGCTTTACCCTGAAAAGCCAATCTATGATATCCCCGCCTATCCAGAAATCACGGGCCAAGATTTAACTGATCGCCTCATGGAACAGATCGAACCCTTCAATCCTGTTTTCCACTTCCAGCAAATGGTTGAAAAACTCGATCAAATAGACGAGCAGACATGGTCGCTCACCACGGATATCGGTACAGTCTTTCACACTAAAGTCATTATTATCGCAGCAGGCGGCGGCTCTTTCATGCCAAAGAAACCCCCTATCCCAGCTATTGAAGAATACGAAAACACATCTGTCTTTTATGCAGTTCGTAAACGCGACCAATTCAAAGACAAAAAAGTCGTCATCGTTGGTGGCGGCGACAGCGCTCTTGATTGGACTTTAAATCTCCTACCAGATGCAAAAGAAATGACCCTCATTCACCGCCGCGATGAATTCCGCGCCCACCTAGACAGCGTCAATAAAATGCGCACACAAGTTGAGGCTGGCAATATGCGCTTTGAAATGGGTCAAGTGAAAGAGCTTAAAGGCGAAAATGGCCAGCTCACTTCCATCGTTGTAGAGAATAAAAACAAAGAAACAAAGGAAACAACACGCACAGAGATTGAGTGCGATGTACTGCTCCCATTCTTTGGCTTAACAATGAAGCTAGGCCCTATCGCGAATTTCGGCTTAAATCTTCACGAAAACCTTATCCCGGTAGATACAGAGAAATTCGAAACATCAACACCGCGTATTTTCGCAGTTGGTGATATCAATTGGTATCCGGGCAAGCTCAAGCTTATTCTTTCCGGCTTTCACGAGGCCGCGCTCATGAGTCGCCAAGCCTTCCGCTACATCTATCCGGAAGCCAAGCTAAAATTCGAATACACAACCAGCTCTTCTTCCCTGCAAGAAAAGCTTGATGTTGATGAAAAAGCAGAAAAGAAAATCGCTTAGAAACCTAACACAAATTTTAGGCAACAAAAAAGCGGGCTATCTCAAGCCCGCTTCTTCTGTATAGAGTTTATTTTGCTTTTATCGTAGCTTAAATTCCTGGAGGCATAACTGTTTCAACACTACTGGTTAAACCGCCATGCACAAGACTAACTGGATCAAATCCAAAAGCTACGCCACAAAATACTGATGCCAACATAATTCCGCCATGCTGCATCAAAAACTCACCACCAGAAAATGCCGTTTCCGCGGCTGCAGCAGCTTCTAAACTCATGTGCAACCTCGTGTATTATAGTTTCTCGTGATATATGTTGCTAAAAGAAGTTACCTAAGCAACATAAACAAGAAATATACACGAGTCGCTTTACAGAAGTCAAGATAAAATAATTATATTACCCACACAGCAAATGCGTAGGTAATATATGAATATATTTATAGCTTATAAATCTTCAAATAATACCGACGATAAATAACGCTCAGCAAAAGAAGCTAGAATAACAACAATCTGCTTATCCTTATTCTCAGGCTTAGCAGCAACCACTTTCGCTGCCGCCAATGCCGCACCTGAAGATATACCACAAGGAAGCCCTTCCAAACGCGCGACCTCTCTAGCCACTTGCACCGCTTCATCTGAAGAGATTTTCACAGTCTCATCAATAAGCTTCACATCCAAAGTTTTTGGAATAAAGCCGGCACCAATCCCTTGAATTTTGTGCGGGCCTGCATCTTCACCAGAGATAACAGCACTCTCAGAAGGCTCAACCGCATATGTCTTAAAGCCCGGCTTTTTCTGCTTCAAAACCGCCGAAATACCACTGAGCGTTCCACCAGTCCCGACACCAGAAACAAGGATATCCGCCCCGCCTTGCGTATCAATCCAAATTTCCTCCGCTGTCGTTTCACGGTGAATTTGTGGATTAGCTGGATTATCGAACTGCCCCGGCGTAAAGGCATCATCATATTCTTCTCGCAAAGCTTCCGCGCGCTCAATCGCGCCCTTCATCCCTTTTTCCGCTGGCGTCAAATATAGCTCAGCCCCTAAAAGCTTAAGCATCTTGCGTCGCTCCATACTCATGCTTTCAGGCATCGTTAAAATGAGGCGGTAACCTTTTTGAGCAGCAACAAAAGCCAGCGCAATCCCCGTATTGCCAGATGTAGGCTCAACCAAAACTGTCTTACCCGGTGTAATTTTACCAGCCCGCTCAGCATCCTCAATCATCGCATAACCGATACGATCTTTAACCGAGGCAATCGGATTGAAAAACTCAAGCTTCACTAAAATATCAGCCTCAAGGCCGTATTTTTCTTTAAACTTAGACAAGCGCACCAAAGGTGTATTGCCAATCGTATCCAAAATTGAATCATAAACTTTTCCGCGCGCTTGCGGCTGATCAACAAGCTTAGAGCCTGAACTTACTGGCGCTGCAGAAGGTGCTGGCGCACTGCCCTGCTCTTGCACTGATGCTTGTGGCTGCGCTGGTACTTGTGTTTGTGTATTTGGATGCTCGCTCATTTTATCCTCTAATCATATTCATAAAAACCCATTGGCATTAAACCATATAAAACGCCGCTGGCAAACATCCAGCTTAAACATGATAATCTTAATGAAAATATAAAATCGCCGTAAAAAGCAATATATGCAAAATTACAAAGAGACGTAATTAGTCGCCTTCGCCCGGCTCTTCGCTAAAGAAATTCTCATACTTGCCTTCTACAGCCTTCATTTCTTCAGCTTCTTCCATAGGCTTTTTAGCCTCTGTAATATTTGGCCAGATTTCAGAATATTTCTGATTAATATCAACCCATTTCTCGGCCTTATCATCTGTATCAGGCAAGATCGCATCGATTGGACATTCTGGTTCACACACACCACAATCAATACATTCATCAGGATTAATCACGAGCATATTCTCCCCCTCATAGAAACAATCTACAGGGCAAACCTCGACACAATCAGTGTATTTACATCTAATACAAACATCTGTGACGACAAATGTCATGACCATTCTCCTTAATATGGATAATATTGAATTTCAAACACACAAGACATTATGCCTGTTATGCTCTGCATGCAACTGTAAAAATACAAAAAATAAGAGAATAAAAGCGCGTATTAAAAGCCCTATTCACCCCATATTTTACGCTTAAGTGAAAATAAAACAGCCGCCAAATATTTTTTCCGCCCCTGCGCATCATCAAAGTCATGCACACGCTCTTCTTCAAATTCTAATTTGATAGAGCCAATAAGATCATCAACATTAGCCGTCTTTGCATGCAACTCATTGAGCTTTAACAAAATTTGCTGTTCCTCTACAGCGTAATCCCCATCAACATGAACAACGGCATGTGCATGCTTAAAGAACAACGCCTGATCATGCAGATCAGTGATACGACTAAACATCAGCTCAACATTTTGCGGCTCAACAGAATCTTTAACCAAGATGTCATGCTGCTCTTGAGAAAAAGGTATCTCCTTTAGGCGCTCCGCCATATATTGCACCTCTTCATCGGTAACAACATTATCAACATGCACCAAAGCAAAGATACTTCGCCACATATGAAACTGGCTATCATTCAAACCCTTAGACATTAACAGATACTCCTAAAATCTTTTTCTACTAATATTACAACACAGATCATAACAGCAGATTAATCACCTATGATCATGCGCCCATTTACAGGCTGCACAGGACGCGCATTAACAGGATAGACAGATTGGAAAGCGCGCAGCTGCTTCTCTGAAATCTCAACTGGCTCTTTCAGGATATGCCAAATAACATCCTCACTACAAGGAGGCGTTGTCAAAGACCCAATATATTTATAGTAATCACGCCCCTCCGGCAGAAGGTTTTCAGCATTAATCTTCACCATAGGCACCGCATTCGTTTGCCCTTCCCCTGGTACATTCTGCCAAATCCCTTCAATCGTATTATTATGCTGACCAACTTTAACCATCACAGCAACAACAGCTAAAGTTCCATTTTCCGCCATATGCACAAAATGCATTTCCATTGGATATGGTGCGCCATCTAGGTAATGCTCACTCGGTGTATGAAAATGAACTTGCTGTAGAGTAAAGGGCACATTTTCAATATGAAAGCCGCTACCAAGCTCAAACTTAACTTCAATAGTGTGCCCATTATTGACCACAACTAGAGGGCTATCCTGATATTCCAAACCGAGATCAGGCAGATCTTCTTGCAAATAACGCGCAATATTGATTGGTGATTGCGCCTGCCCTTCACTACATGTCCCGCCCCATTGTGATGCGCGATACTCGCCACTATATCCCCAGCCAGCATGCGCATTACCATGCAATTGCATCGGCGCAGCCTGTAAAGCGCTCCCAACAGCCCCATGTGATACCGCTTGCGTAGGCTTGGCCTGCATGTGGATCTGCTGCGCTTGCGCTGAAGCCCCAGCCATAAAAGCGATGACACTTACACAGCTCGCCAAAAGAAAATTACGCATATCGACATCCTTATCTAATATTTTTTTTTACAAACGTCATAACGACTCTAAAAAAAATACTACCAGCCCTTTACTAAAAATAAACCCCCACAAGCCTTTTAAGCAGATTGCATCAACAACTCTGCTCTGTTAAATCTTCTAGCTGTGAAACAAGACTTAGAGAATATATAGGCACGAGCGACAAATAACACGCTGCAGGAGAAAAAGGTGGCTAAAACAATACATATAATAGGCGCAGGCCTAGCGGGTTCAGAAGCAGCATGGCAAGCCGCAAATGCTGGCGCTCAAGTTATCCTTCACGAAATGCGCGGCGTTAAGGGCACGCCAGCCCACCATACAGACGGTTGCGCAGAGCTAGTCTGCTCAAACTCTTTCCGCTCTGATGATGCCGAGCATAATGCTGTCGGCCTCATCCACCAAGAAATGCGCACATTAAACTCCATCATTATGCGCGAAGGTGATAAAGCTGCTGTTCCTGCTGGCGGCGCACTTGCCGTTGACCGCGACATCTTTTCAAACGGAGTCACAAAGGCCTTAGAAAAACACCCGAACGTGCGTATAGAGCGCGGCGAGATCACAGGCCTTCCCCCTGAGGAGTGGGAAAACGTGATCATAGCCACAGGCCCTCTCACTTCAGAAAACCTCGCAAACGCTATCAAAGACCTTACTGGCGAAGATGAGCTTTCCTTCTTTGACGCAATCGCACCAATCGTTGAAAAAGATACAATCAATTTTGACATTGCATGGTTTCAATCCCGCTACGATAAAGCGCAAGGCATTGGCACAGATAAAGACTATATCAACTGCCCAATGACTAAGGAGCAGTACGAAACATTTATTCACGAGCTGCTCAATGCAGAATACGGCCTCTTCAAAGAATGGGAGCTTCCTTCCGGCTCAAAGACCCTCGCCGAACAAGAGCAAGACACGCCCTATTTTGACGGCTGCATGCCGATCGAAATCATGGCCTCACGCGGGATCGAAACACTACGCTTTGGCCCAATGAAACCTGTGGGCCTTATCAACCCACACAGTGGCGAAGAACCATATGCTGTCGTTCAGCTTAGACAAGATAATGAGCTTGGCACGCTTTATAATATGGTAGGTTTCCAAACCAAGATGAAATGGGGCGAGCAAACGCGCATCTTTAAATCCATACCCGGACTAGAAGACGCAACCTTTGCTAGGCTCGGCGGCCTTCACCGCAATACATTCATCAACTCACCAAAATTACTCGATACACAGCTTCGCCTAAAACAGCGCCCATCTATCCGTTTTGCAGGACAAATCACGGGCTGCGAGGGTTATATAGAAAGCGCGGCTTTAGGACTAATCGCAGGCCGCCTTGCCGCTGCCGATGCATTGGGTGAGAACTTCGAAACACCCCCGCAAACAACGGCTATGGGCGCGCTCATTCACCACGTCACTGGCGGCGCAGACGCTAAACATTTCCAGCCCATGAATGTCACCTTCGGCCTCATGCCTCCTTTGACAAAAGAAGAAGCCACCATTCAATATGTAACGAAATCAGGCAAGAAAAAGCGCACAAAGCTTCGCGGTAAAGATCGCAAAAAAGCTTACACTGACCGCGCCAGACGTGATCTGGCAGAGTGGCTCTCTTCCCCGACCAATGATGAAACGAAATGCGCATAGTTATGGGCATTTGAGTAACGGAAGCGCAGAAACATGACATTTGCAGACCAAAATTCGCAGAAAGAAACCGTAGTCCTTCTTCATGGCATCCTAAAGTCCAAAACGGATATGCTGAAAATGAAAAAAGCTCTTGAGAAAGAAGGCTATGACACGCTCAATATTTTCTATCCTTCCCGCTCAAAATCTCTAACCGAACTTGCAAGTTTTATTAACGACAAAATCAATCAGCAGCCAAAACCAGATAAGCTGCATTTCGTAGTGCATTCTATGGGCGGTCTCGTTACACGCTACTATATTGATAAATATGCTCCAGAAAATATCGGCAATATTGTCATGCTCTCCACGCCCAACACCGGCAGCGAATTTGCAGACAAACTGAAAGCAGCCCCCATACTCTCACCTCTTTTTAAATTGATTTATGGCCCAGCCGGTCAACAGCTTTCAACAAACTATAACCACCCAATTCCAAAAAACACGACCATCGGCATTATCGCTGGCACGAAATCCATCAACCCACTCTCTCCCTTTTTCCTCCCCCGCAAGCACGTTGGTGAACATGACGGCATGGTGCCCGTCAAGCGCACGCATATCGACGGGGAAACGGATCATATAACCCCTCCTGTCAACCACACCACCATGATGAAGAATAAAGACGTGATCAATCAAACAATCCACTTCCTAAAATATAAGAAGTTTGATACATAATCACTCCATTATGGATACAGAAACCCCTACAATCGTATTTCTACATGGCATAACGCGCAATAAAATAGATATGGCGCCGTTATTTCTGTATTTCCAATCAAAAGGTTATCGCGGCATCAATATTGAATATCCTTCAACAAAGATGCCCATCGAAGAGCTCAGCACCTTTGTCGGGCGCGCTATTCGCGACGATATGAACTACAACCCTTTCGCGCCAATGCATTTCATCACCCATTCTATGGGCGGTTTAATTACACGCTACTTCCTAGCAGATCAACGCCCACCACAATTGGGCAAAGTTGTTATGCTCGGCACCCCTAATTCAGGCAGCGAATGTGCAGATTTTTTACATGAGCATGAGATTTTCGGCGATATGTTTAAAGCACTTTTTGGCCCAGCCGGAGCGCAGCTACGGACGAATTACGAACATAAAATGGCTAATAGCCCTATTGACTACCCTTTAGGTGTTATCGCTGGCACCTCCAATATCAACCCGCTTACACCTTGGCTTTTCAATGACGAAGCCAATGACGGTATCGTTCCAGTTGAGCGTACAAAAATTGAAGGTATGAGCGATCATATTATCTTACCAGTCTCACACCCTTTAATGATGCTTGCTCCCAAAGTCATGCGACAAGCACGTCATTTCATAGAACACGGCCATTTCGACCATACAGAAGAAATCATAGCTAAAGACACTCCAGAGTAAGCAAGTTCAAGCCACAAAAAAGCGCGCATCTATATAAAAATGCACGCTTAATCTCTATATAGCGCTGTTAAACGCTATAATGTTTCATCAAATAATGTACCGCGTGTCAGCGTCAAATCCTGATCTTGCGATAAAGTCGCACTAGCCTGCTCAGCTTCAGCTTGAGCCTGCGCTTGTGAAACGATTTGATCTGTAATCTCAACTTGTGGCGCACTTGCAGCCGAAGGAGCACCCGCTTGGACAGTACTCGGCGAAGTTAAATTTTGTGCTTGCGTATCGCGTGGATAAACCAGCGACTGCGCCGCACCAATACTGCCTAATGAATCAACCATATCTGCTACCCTTAATTTTTAATCCTAACCTCTATTATTATAGCTTGCCTGTTTTTAAAATGCAAAATCCAGCGCGTCTCTAGCACCTATAGCCTAGTGAACCTAACTTAGCCAGACACGCAAACTTTTAAAGGCCGGAGGAATCTGCATCCGCGCATCAAACGGATCATAACCACATTGAGCTAATTGCTTCATGTAAAGATCAGCTATACGCTGCGATGCCCTTAAATAGCGCGAGGATGGCTTTATATCAGCCTTATAGATTTGCGCAACCACCCGAACAACGTCAGGGAAAGCCTCAACACGCTTATACTCATATAAGCGATTAACACTCTGCCCCTTTTCCTTCATGATATCCTCAGCCAACAAACAGCGCCTATGCGCAGCCAAATGCGGCACAGAACGCAAGATTCCAGCCAAAGCATAATTAATCGCCACCTCTTGATAAGGCTCAGCATCTTTACTCACCCCTAAAATCATCAAAGCAAGCTCAACTAAAGGCGAATGTGTGTAATCTGCATAATGCACAACACCCTCAAGGCTAGAAGGCAAAACATCTTCCAAATCAAATTCACGCGCATAAATCAGCTTATCAAACAGCTCTTTTGGTAAATCATAAGCCTTAATAGCACGCGAGAGCGGTTCTAATACTTGGTGCTCTAAAACCTCACCGCGCTCATAAATCCCTTCAAGGGCATCACGCCACCACTGCAAACGAATAAGCCCTAGCTGCGTCTCACTAACCACATCGCGCGTTTTTGCAATCTCATAATTAAACGCGAACAAAGCCCATAATGCCGGCCTATGCTCTGACGCACACAACATCGACAAAAAAAAGCGATCAGGGTCATGCTCTTTTACAAAAGCCCCACAATAAGAAATATCATCTAACATCGCTTCTATTAACCAAATTTAGTCCTTGAATTCAAACACAAACACTTTAACTTACTAGTTAATTTACGCCTGATCGATAATCGAGATATGGCTACGCACTATAAATAAAAGATAGGAATGAAAAATGTCAGCTTTTGATCTCCCAGAATTACCTTACGCCTATGACGCGCTAGATCCATATATGTCAGCAGAAACACTAGAATTTCACCACGATAAGCACCATAACGCTTATGTCGTAAAAGGTAACGAGCTTATCTCTGGCCTAGACCACATGGGCGACACACTTGAAGAAGTTGTCGTAAATGCCCACAAAAAAGGCGAACAAGCCCTCTTCAACAATGCGGGTCAGCACTGGAACCACAAACATTTCTGGAATTGGATGAAGCCAAATGGCGGCGGGAATATCCCTGGCGAGCTTGAAGCAGCAATCAATGACAGCTTCGGCAGCTTCGATGCTTTCCGCAGCGAATTTATCAATGCTGGCGTAGGTCAGTTCGGATCCGGATGGGCATGGCTTGTCATGAACTCAGAAGGCAAACTTGAAGTGATGAAAACAGCAAATGCTGATAACCCGCTTACATCTGGCAAGACAGCGATTCTAGGCTGTGATGTGTGGGAACACTCCTACTATATCGATTACCGCAATGCGCGCCCTAAATATCTAGAAGCTTTTGTTGATAATCTCGTAAACTGGGAATATGCAGCAGAGCTTTTCGCGAAAGGCCCACTTAAGCTTGCAGCTTAAAAACCTCTCAAGAACATAAAACATAAAAAGAGGCCTCACCCGAGCGCCTCTTTTTTTTATCACAAAACAATATACTCACTCAAAACAGCTAACTATGAAGGCTTTGCCCCTTCATAAACACTATTATTTTTAGCATCAAGACTGACATCAAAATCTCGACTAACAGATGGCTGAGCATTATTTACAGCGGAAAAGCTAGAAACAACATGCCCTTCCAACCCAGCTAAACTCTCAGGATTATAAAACTTAGCAATCAACGTGCTATCCCATGATGACTCTAAATTGACATTATTAGTAAATCCACCGGCAGGTAAATTTTGCAATGCCTCTATAGTGTAGTCCTTCAAATCAATATTTGCTTCTATATGATCCAACCACCACTCATCACGAACTTCCCCCTCCATACCACCAAGTTCAGAGACAACACTTTCATATTCAAATAAAAATTCTGACACATTATGAGGATACCCATTTTCATCCAGCATTTCATTAAGTTCAGCAATAAGCTCTTTAGCGCGCATAGCTATGTCATACGGTAAATCACCATATTCAACATCATCACTCGCCCAAGCATCCCCACCTCCATCACCCATAAGATCATTAAAATCTTGAGTAGCATCCTGTTTTTCTGAAGAAAAATGTTTTGGAAGTTCTGTATCGACATACTTATCTAAGTCATATCCGGTCTCTTCAAGCCCTTTTCTTAGAGCGTCTATATCAACAATAGTCTCTGTACTGCCATCATTAATGGATATGCTGACATTATCATTATCAGCCTGTCTTATTTTATTTTTTATTGTTTCTAAATCATCAGACTCGAGATTAATTTTAATTTGAGCCATAACCACCCCCCCCACTTTGAGGATATGTTAAATCACAGATGTTAATATAAAATGAAAATGCTCGCTTATAGTTCTAGCTCATAGCTTAAAATTCACTCGAAGGAGGCTGCACGATCTTTGCAGGTAAGGCTTCATTAGCTTCGCCCCTCCTCACACTACCCCCCTCAACATGTGCAGAATTATTCCAGCTTGCATCCAGATTAGGCGCGCTATTTCTCACATTTTTATCTGATGAAAAATCGTCACTTAAGCTCTTGAGATAAATACCAGCATCGCGCCCCTTATCATCCATAATCAAGCTCAAATATGATGCCGCCGAACTTTTAAGCGTTTCATCTAAATCATCAAAATGGCTTTTAAAAGTTTCAAACTTCTCATTAATCTCGCTGCGCATTTCATTAAGGCGCGTTTCATCCGCTCCCCTATCCTCAAACCTCTCTAAACGCTCAAGGGCACTGCGCAAAGCGCGCACTTCACCGCGTAACTCTCTAAATGTTTTGGAATCTTCCTTATCAAAGGCTTTAGGAGCAGTTCCATCTTCATATCCATCAATAAAATCATAAAAATCCGTCTTCCCGATAACCGCTACCTGTTCAATTACAGCAGGCTTATCAATTGGTGGTGGCTCAACGCTAGCCTGCGCTTTGTGAGCAGGCTCTTCCCTCTCAACAACAACAGGAGGCTTCACAGCTTTTTGCTCGAACTCAGCCTTAACTCTTGGCTTCTCACGTGCTTTCAAGCTTACACCAGCCTCACCTAACAACGCCGCACTTACGTCTTTCGCCGCAAATACACGCGCATTACCCTTATCACCATATTCACCGATAAATTGAGAACGATCCGCCTGCCCTCTCAGCGGGTCAGTCTTTTCATGATATAGCTTTTGCCAATCAGAAGCACTCATCGCGCTATAGCCACTCGGCGCACTAGGATCATGAAAGAGTAAAGTCACACGATTATTCTCATCACGAAACATCACTGTGCGCTCACCAGCAGCTGGCACGTCAATCATCACTGGCGCAAGCAGCTCTGCCGGCCACCATTCAGGCGGTTCCATTGCTGGCAAAGCCTTTACCCGCGCGGGACTAGTCCCTTTGGACAATATATCTATAATCTCGTTTAAATCGCGCTTGGCCATATAAAGCTACACTCCTTGCGGCCATCATATAGAAAAGCCTTTAAAGAAGAGTTAAAGCCACGCTCAGCCTCAAAACCACAAATTGACATATTTAAAAAATATTGTTACTGTCCGCGCCCAACAAACAAAGGCATGCGTAATGGCACAACACATATCAGATAAATCTGCCTCCCCTATCGCGGATAGCTGTACGTTAAGCGATGCTTTAACTCAATTACACAAAGCCGCATATAAAGCAGGGTTTACGCTAACAAAGCGTAGACATGAGATCATTTGCGAGCCATATAAACTCGAAGAAAACAAAGACGGCTTTACATCCTCAATATTCAGAACAATACCTAATGAAAAAGCTGTCGCTTATGGCAGGAATAAACGCCTCATACAGCTACTAGATACAGCATCGGACAACACAGACCTCACAGCCCTTAAAAACGCCCTAAGCCTAGAATTTTATAAAGGGCAATATTATATGTGTGAAGACATATACGAAGCTTTAAAAAACACGAAAACGAAAGAGCGTTTTTCTCAGCGCCTAAAACAAGCCCAAGAGCTTTTTGAAGCAGCAGAAGCAGAAGCAAAGGAAACACCTGAGCTTTCTCTCTCAAACATCACGCCTATTGCCCCTATTATATAGAGATATCCTGCTTCAAAACTAAAACGGTAAAAGAGCCGCAGCGACCCTGCGCCCTTCAGCCATTAAGACATTATAAGTTCTGCACGCTGCACCGCTATCCATCACTTCAATCACAAGGCCATGTGCGCGAAGCTCTTGCTTTAAAGGTGCAGGCATAAAAGCTATTTTCTCACCACACCCCAAAAGCACCACATCAATATCTTGCGCGCGATCAATCAAGGGCGCAAAATCACTTTCTTGCATCTCTTTCAGATTTGTATGCGCAGGACTCCACGCTATAGTCTCTTGCGCCGTGACAATCACCGCCCCCTCATAAGCCACTTGGCTCACGCGAAAACCGCCATCACCATAGCCTTGGATAATCTGCGAACCCTGCTTAATAAGCGGTGTGACATCAACCATATTCGCTTATGCCTCTGCACTAGATTGATTTGCAGCATTTGCATCATCAACCACCACATCACCGCGGCGCACATTCATAAAGAGCAAAATAGGCGCAGCAATAAAGATCGAAGAATATGTACCAATCCCGATCCCGAAAATCAGCGCATAGATAAAGCCGCGAATAACTTCGCCGCCAAAGACATATAGCGCAACCAACGCTAAGATTGTTGTGAAAGATGTCATGATTGTACGGCTAAGCGTAGCATTCACAGCCATATTCAAAACTTCCGCCAAAGGCTTTTTCTTATAACGACGTAAATCTTCACGAATACGGTCAAACACAACCACAGTGTCATTGATCGAGTAACCAGCAATCATCAAAACAGCTGCCACAGTTGTCAGGTTAAACTCCATCTGTGTGAAAGCAAATAGACCAATCGTCGCAATGGCATCATGCGCAAGCGCCAAGACAGATGCGACACCAAACTGCCACTCAAAACGGAACCAAACATACGCCAAAATCCCTATAAGCGCGAACAGAACAGCAAAAGCGCCCTGCTTCTTCAGCTCATCACCAACTTGCGGCCCAACAAACTCAACGCGGCGATAATCAACCGGATCTTCACCATAATGCGTATTCACAGCATCACTCACCGTATCAATTGCAGATTGCTGCGCCTCTGGCCCACCTGCTTGTTGCGGCATACGAATAAGCAAATCTTCAGGAGCGCCAAATTCTTGTATAGAAATCTCACCCAAGCCAAGGGCATTCAGCTCGCCTCTCATCGCTTTAAGATCAGGCACTTCCGGCGTTCTAATCTCAATCACCGTACCACCGGCAAAATCGATACCGAAGTTAAGCCCCTTCGTCGCAATCATAAAAATAGATGCTGCGATAATCGCTAATGACAAAGCAAATGTCACAAAACGAATACCGATAAAGTTGATATTTGTCTCTTCTGGAACAAGTCTTAATCCACGCATTTTATTCAATCCTATACTGGTAGTGTTTTTGCATTACGGTTCTTCTTAAGCCATGTCAGCACAAGAAGACGTGTGATCATGATTGCTGTAAAGAACGAGGTGACAATCCCTATTCCCAAAGTCACGGAGAAGCCTTTAATCGGCCCGCTACCAAATGAGAACAAGATCACAGCTGCAATTAATGTTGTTAAGTTAGAGTCGATAATCGTCGCCATCGCGCGACCATAGCCTGCATCAATAGCCGATATAATACCGCGCCCTTTACGAAGCTCTTCACGAATACGCTCAAAAATCAGCACATTTGCATCAACCGCCATACCAATCGTAAGAACGATACCGGCAATCCCCGGCAAAGTTAAGGTCGCCTGTAACATGGATAATAAAGCAAAGATAAGCGCCACATTAATCAGCAAAGCCACATTCGCCATCAAACCGAACAAGCTATAGCTGATCGTCATGAACAGTAAAATACGCGCCAAGCCTATAATCGCAGCCACTTTACCTGCTTCAATAGAATCAGCTCCCAAAGACGGCCCCACTGTGCGCTCTTCAACAACATGCATTTCCGCAGGCAAAGCCCCCGCTCGCAGTAAAAGCGCCAACTCACCAGCCGCTTGAATTGTAAAGCCACCACTAATCTGTCCAGAGCCACCACAAATAGGCTCACGAATTACAGGTGCGCTTAAAACTTCATCATCCAAAACAATCGCAAAAGGCTTACCCACACTAGTGCGCGTTACATCACAAAAACGTCTCGCCCCAGCATGATTAAGCTTAAAGGAAATCACATGCTGACCAGATTGATCTTGCGCATAAGCAGCCGTTTCCAGCATATCACCCGTCACAAGCGCTGCACGCTGCACTTCTAGACTACGCGCGGGATCTTCCGCATAGGGATAACGACGCGCCGAAGCAGAGCCAGGCTCAGCCACTAAATGAAAGGCAAGCTTAGCAGTCGTACCAACAACGCTTTTCAAATCTTGCGCATCCGTACCCGGCGCCTGAATAAGAATACGATCCTCACCTTGGCGCTGAATAACCGGTTCAGTTGTACCAAGCGCATCAATACGGCGTCTAACCACCTCAATCGATTGAGAAAGCGTGTTATCATAAACCTGCTTTATACCCGCTTCATTCAAGCGCGCTTCAATAACCACGCCATCAGTATTAATCTCTAAATTCGCATCAATAGCGCGCAAAAGCTTACGTGCCGCCGCGCCATCATTTTCATCACGTAGCGTAACTTTAACGCCATTTTCAATCACACCTATGCGGCGATAACCGATCTTTTCATCACGCAAAGTTTCACGCACATCTCTAAGCATGCTCTCCGCACGCTCAATAAAAACAGAAGCCACATCAACATCATAAAGAAGATGCGCACCGCCGCGTAAATCCAGACCTAAATTCACCGTTTTACTCGGCACAAAGCTTGGCATCGTTTCAGATATTTTAGCGCGTAAATCGCTGCTCAAAACATTTGGCATTGCAAAGGCTACGCCCAAAACACAAACCGCTATACTTAAATAAACTTTCCAAGAAGCAATATTAATCATATCAATGAACTATCCTGTTTCAATATACACATAAACAATAGCGGCCTATCAAAAGCCGCTATCATCATAATCAATTATTTTTTGCTGTTCTTTTTGTCATCTTTTTTTGCCGCATCATTTGCTGGCTTATCTTTTAAGATCACATCTGTTTTCGCATGAATAGTTGAACGCAATGCAGTGACTTTTAGACCATTACCAAGATCAATACTCACCTCTTGCTCGCCTGGCTTGATTTTGTCGATTGTGCCAACAAGACCGCCACCAGTCACAACTTTATCACCTTTTTGCAGACCTTGAAGCATTTCACCATGCTCTTTAATACGGCGCTGCTGTGGCTTGATCATAAGGATGTAGAACAACACAACCATCAAAACAACCAAACCCATATTCCATGCGAACGCTTCCATTGCACTTGGTGCTTCCGGCAGATTAGCCGCCACATCAGCACTCGTTTCAACAGCTTGCGCATAGGCTTTAGAAATAAACATTTTTACACTCTTTCTACAAAATTGAATTAGATTCAAGCGACTATAACGCCCTTATATGCAAACGCAAGCAAAAGCGCGTGAACTATACACAAGCTCACTATCTACACTGTAAGCAGCAACAAAGTTGAAGCATAAAAGTCAAAGTTCCAATCGAAGAATTTTAGGCATTCAGCGAGGCGCAAGGAACGCCGCGTAGTTAACCTACGCAAGTGACGCAGCAACAAAGCTGAGGCATAAAAGTCAAAGATTTAGAGGTATTGCTTGGGGTTGATAGCGGTCGTCCCACGCCTAACCTCAAAATGAAGTTGCGGCGTATCAACCGAGCCTGTCTGCCCTACAGTGCCGAGCATTTGCCCGCGGCTAAGCACATCTCCGCGATTAACATTGATCTTATCCAAATGCCCATACGCCGTCATCCAGCGATCTGAGTGCCTAACCAAAACGAGGTTCCCCATCCCTTTAAGCTCACTACCTGCATAAACCACCACACCATTTTCCGCGGCTTTCACACTCGAGCCGCGTGCAGCGCGAATATTCACCCCATCATTATGAAGGCCGTTTTTCTTTGTCCCATAGCTAGAGATAATCTCCCCATCAACTGGACGTAAAAAACGTGAAGAGCTACGCTTTGGTGGCTGAGTTCTGACAGCAGAGGGTTTTGATTTACTCGCGCTCGATGCAGGCACATCACTCACCACAAAATCCTGACTATTTTTTGAAACACCAGCTTTGCTCGCTGTCGCTAATCTCACAGGACTATAACCAGCACTCGCTTCTTCTGGTGTTACACGCGGTAATTTTAAACTTTGCCCCGGCGTTATCACATATGGTGCAGGCAAGCCATTCACAGCAATCATCTTCTCTGTGCTCACCCCAAAGATCTGCGCCACTGTCGATAAGCTGTCACCCGTGCGCACACGATATGTTGGCGGCGGCGGCAGTTTCAAGCGTTGCCCCGGCGTAATGCGATAAGGCGCTTCTATGTGATTAGCATAGGCCAAATCTTTCAAAATCAGATTATAACGATGCGCAATACTATACATCGTTTCATCTTGCTGAACGATATGAACCCCGCCACTGCCCTCGCCTGCGCTTGTTCCATAAATCGTCACAGGCACATGCGCAGGCTTATCACAGCCGCTTAAAAATAATGCTAAAATCGCCGAAGATAAAATCAATGACCTCATAGACAATACTATAACGCCTGCACCTTTCTTTTTCCAAGGGGCAAAAAAGCCTTGCATCTATTTACCCCCTTAGTTTAGAACATGCGCAAAATCTTAAATGACATAAATGGCGGTAACCATGACAAACGATAAAAAACTCTCACAAGAGACTTTCCCAGAACAAGTAGAAAACAACCAAGCCCCTACATCTAACTCATGGTTAGATAGTGAAACGCCTGGTGCATCAGAAAATGAACTCACTTGGGAAGAAGAAGGCAAAACCCCTCACATAAGTCCAGCCTTAAATAACTAACGCCTTAAGCGCCAGCCATTTGGCTGCGCGCTTCTGCATCTTCTGCAATATCAGGCAGCAACGGCACAAAGCGCACAGGCATAACATCACGAACGCTATAAGCTTCCTCTGTTTCTTTCTTATAAAGCTTAAGCACCTGCTCGCCGCTAGGCCCCACAGGAATAATCATCATCCCGCCAACGCGCAACTGATCCAGCAGTTTTTGTGGTGGTTTATCCTTCGCTGCAGCAGTCACAATAATCTTATCAAATGGCGCTTGCTCAATGCCATGCATCTTAGGCCAGCCCTTCATACCATCCGCAGCTAACGCCGTAACATTACGCAACTTCAAAGCCTCAAAGCGCGCCTCAGCATGCTCTAACAAATATTTATGACGCTCAATCGTATAAACGCGCCGACATAGCTTGCTTAAAATCGCGGTCTGATAGCCGCACCCCGTTCCAATTTCCAAGATTTTATCACGATCCGAAATCTCAAGAACTTGGCTCATCATACCAACAACGACTGGCTGGCTGATTGTTTGCCCGCGCCCAATCGGCAGCGCCATGTCATCCCACGCCTGATCCTTCACAGCATCCGGTACAAAAAAATCACGTGGCACGCGCTCAATCGCACCCAACACATTCGCATCACGAACCCCCTTCGTGCGCAAATCCATAACCAAGCGAATGCGTCTATTAATATCTTGTGTATTCATGCACTCACTATACGCTTAGGATCATCGGACTAACAATATAAAATCGATGCCATTGATCAAAAGTTTTTCATCCGGTCCATATTTCCCATGTATCCGCTTTATCAGCAGTTTTCCATGCTCGCCCAGCGGCCACTCAGCTTGCTCTAATTCCTTAAACTCATTCGCCAGCACTGATTTCTCTATAATTGGCCTTAAGGGCAATCTCACCGGCGCTTCGCCATCAAATGTAAAGACAAACTCATTATCTTCAATCTGCGCAGTAACAAAGCGCTCTGGCTCTTCTGTGCGCGCAGCCGCTAGCGTCCATTTATACGATTTAGGCTTTCGATCAACGCGCGCATTGTAGTGAGATTGCAGCGCATATTCATACCCGTTTACATTAAACAGAACATCAGAAGCAAAATTGCCCAAAAGGAAAGACTTCTCTGCGGAGAGCGATTTTTCAGCATCATATTTCGATACAAATTCAATCCCCATCATCTTCGTCGCTTCGCTGACATTGAAATATTGTGCATTTTCCCTGCCCTGAAATTCAAACCAGTCATGGAGTTTTTTAATATGAGCACGATGTGATAAATAGCTCAAACGAGAGGATATCTCGCGGCGATCTTCAAATGACACATTGCCCTGCACTTTAACGATCTGACCATCTTGCAATATATTGTTTTTAAGCAATAGCGATTCTAAACGTGCGACTTGCGAACGTTCAGATACATTCACCGCACTTAAAGGGCCTAATCCACCAATAAACAATAGCACCGACAACACAAACAGCATCAGATGCATTTTTACAGGGGCTTTTCTAATCTGCGCACTCAGCGCATAGGCAATACAGAATACAAAAAATACGGCTGACAGCCCGACAAGATAGCGCTGCTCCGTAATCCCATATGCTCCAATGCGTTGTGACAAAGACAATATTTGCATCCCTACAGGCAGAATCAACAGCATAAACAAATATTTATGCATAAAGCGAATGACAAAACTGCCGCTTTCACGCAGCGGATAGCTCATAAAATAGGTAACGATACCTACGCCGGCAAACCCCATAGTCAGGCTGGATAAAACACCCTTTGGCATCTGCCCCTCTATACCGACCTTCACAAAATACGCATATAAAATCAGCAGATAAACAAAGCTAAGCGGCCCTAAAACCCAGTTAATTATAAAGTTTACCTGAACGGGCGCGCGGCATTCCTCATCATCATAATCAAACTTATCCGGCACCCATGACAACGCATAAAGGGAAGACAAAAGTCCCATCGCCACAACCCAAATATCAAAGAAATACTTACCGCTAACTTTCAAGCCAAACAGCATATTCACTGCCCCAAGTGCGGCGCATGCCCCCACAGCCCATATAAAACCCGCCGAAATAGACAGTAAAACACCAAGCCATGTTTTGGAATTAAACGCCCAATAAGACAGCGCAGAACGCCCCTGCCCCAGATACCCCGCCACACTGATCAAGGCGATACATGCAGGCAAAGCAAGCGCAGAAAAATAAATTATTTTAATGTGCGGAGAAGCCGCTAACATGACAAATAGTATCGCCATTACAGCCACACTGGCTAAATAATAAAACTTATCACCACGCCCATTAGACCATTGATAAAGCCGCACCGCCCCTGACCAGAAGAAACCAAGAACCAAAACATAGAAAATCCTGGCGAGCACTAATTTATCAAATGAAGCCGTCAAATCATGATTAAGTAAAAAACCAAGCATAGTCGCCAAACATGCGCATACGGCACTTACTGGAAAACGAATAATCGTTCCCTGCATTCTATCTAATGGCAATAATTTCTTAAATAACCCAGCCATACTCATTCACTTCCCCATTTATTTTTTTAATTACCATTACCAGCTATTATACATATCCACTAAGTGAACACAAAGCAGTTAAACTATTACAGCGACCTTAAAACCCCTCGTATTTTCTGACTTAAAATTGGCATTTTTATGTTGCCACGCAGCATTTAAGAGAAAACTAAATTAAATCAATATTATTATCCACAGAATCCCCATAAAAATAAAAGAACCCTTTATATACAAATTTGACAAATAAAATTTCAACTTATATAAAAAAGTACTTTTTGTCATAGGCGATAAATTCGAGCAAAAATTCGAGCTAAAAATTCGGGCCAAATTCGAGCTAAATTTATGACAGAGGTTTTTTTGTAAAATCAACCTTAACGACGAAAAGGAAAAACAAATGAAACTATCTTCGGCAAGCTCCCTTGTAAAAGCAATCGATAAACGTGGCGAAGCTCTTGCAGCTTTTGGCGCAGCAAAAGATCGAGGCATAGAAGAGCGCATGAACGCTATCACTGCAGACGCTCCTAAAGCAGGCTCTGGACCAAGCAGCACAGCAAAGTTCGCTCCAGCTGGTCCAGGCGGATCTTAAAACCAACAATCATTATTGTGAATATCTTCTTTTAAGTCAGGCGCAAATTTGCGCGCCTGCTTAAATATATGGTAAATACAAAAACACACGGATAGTTGAGTATATAGGAGAACGAATAATGCGTAGAACAAATCAACCGACCTATTTCGGGGAAGGTCATTGGGGCCGTAGTGAAACATCTGGCCTACTTCACGAACAATTCAAACATGTAGCGCAAGTCTTTGAGAAGTTCGTAGGCTGGAGCAAAGAACATGGCGTTGACCTTAACGGCTATGGAAGAGCAGTGTTCGAACATGTTCATACTGGCGAGAAATCAAGTGCATCTATCGCACAGATCAGAGCATCCTTGCAAAATGGTGATCTAACGCCTCACGATCAAAAACTATTGCAAGAAGCGCATGACCACATAGATTCACCAGCTACTATTTCCAAACGCGAGGCAGCAGCCAAAAAAATTGTGCTGCATGTTGTCCAAACGCCTCAAGAACACCCACAAGACGCTACAGAACAACCCACCCAAATTGTAAGAGAACAGTCGCAACCTGCTGTTAATATTTAACAATCATACCCACCATATACAAATCCCCGCTTGCGCGGGGATGGTAGAGTCTTAAAACTAGCCGCTATATTTGCAGACCATTTACCTCAGCTATTTCGTGATCTTCTCGATCCCGCCCATATATGGCTTAAGAACCTCTGGCACCACAACCCCGCCATCTGCTGGATCGTAATAATTCTCCATCACAGCAATCAGCGCACGACCAACAGCCACACCGCTCCCATTCAGCGTATGCACAAAGCGCGTCTTTTTCTCACCCTTAGGACGGCAACGCGCATTCATACGGCGCGCCTGAAAATCCCAACAATTAGACACAGAAGAGATCTCACGGAAAGTCTCCTGCCCCGGCAACCACGCTTCAATATCATAAGTCTTACGCGCGCCAAACCCTGTATCGCCGCTACATAGCTTCACGGTGCGGAACGGAATTTCCAGCTTTTTCAAAACTGTCTCCGCACAGCCTAACATGCGCTCATGCTCCGCTTCGCTCTCATCCGGCGTGGTCACAGACACCATCTCAACCTTATAGAATTGGTGCTGACGGAGCATCCCGCGTGTATCACGCCCAGCGCTTCCCGCTTCTGATCTAAAACATGGCGTAAACGCACAGTAACGACGCGGCAAGCTCTCCTCATCGACAATCATATCAGCAACGATATTCGTCAGCGGCACTTCTGCTGTAGGGATAAGGAAGTGCTCAGTCTCACGTGTAGAGAACTGATCCTCCGCGAATTTCGGCAACTGTCCTGTGCCATAGAGTGCATTATCACGCACAAGCAGCGGCGGAGACGTCTCAACATAACCATGCTCGCCAGTGTGGGTATCAAGGAAGAACTGCGCAATCGCACGTTCCAAACGCGCCAAACCACCTTGCAGCATCACAAAGCGAGAGCCGCTCATCTTCGCAGCCGTCTCAAAATCCATCAAACCCAGCTTCTCGCCAATATCATAATGCTCAACTTTATGATCCGTGCGCGGCTCGCCAAATGTGCGCACCTCGACATTATCATCTTCATCCGCACCTTCCGGCACATCATCCGCCATAATATTCGGCAAGCCTGCAAGCACATCATTTAGCTCCTGCGCGACGACGCGCTCAGCCTCTTCCAGCTCGCCCATACGCGCCTTCATCGCCGCAACAGCATCCATAATCTCTTGCGCATCACCGCCTTGCGCTTTCACTTTTCCGATCTCTTTAGATTTAGCATTACGCTCAGACTGAATTTCCTGTAGCTCAGTCTGCAAAGAACGGCGCTTTTCATCCAGCGCTAAAATAGCCGCCGACTGCCCTTCCAAGCCTCTGCGTCCCATCGCCTTATCAAAATCACCCGCATTTTCGCGTATATATCTAATATCGTGCATTCTTTACCTCTGTAATATAATCTCGAGCGGAGCCTAGCCGAGTGGAGAGATCTTATCAACTATGGAATTTACATTCTAATGGAGTTGCTGAGGTATATTTGAAAATTGTTGCAACATATATAAGTCTCTATTCTCATTCCAACTCCATATATGTAATAAGCTAAGAACCTACACTAATATGTGAATATTGGTAAAGAGACTATTCAATACACATATAAAAATATAGACTTAGATCTATGGTTAAAGCTTATATACTTGAGACGCCCCAAACACCTGCCCTGCCGATCATATTCGACAGCCCGCATTCCGGCACCCATTACCCGCAAGATTTTGACTATGCCTGCGCGCTATCCACTTTAAAAACGGCCGAAGACCATTATGTTGAAGAGCTTTTCAGCAATGCCCCTGCATACGGCGCGCATTTTCTCCATGCCCTCTTCCCGCGCAGCTATATAGATGTAAACCGCATCATTGATGATATCGACCCCGCGCTTTTAGCCGAGAGCTGGAGCGGCCCATTGCCCATAAATCCATCCGCCAGATCAGATGCAGGCATCGGCCTTATTCGCCGCCTCGTTAAACCGGGTGTGCCTGTTTATAACCGTGCCTTAAGCACCGAAGAGATTCTACATCGTATAGAGCATTACTATATCCCCTATCACGAAGCGCTAGAAAAACTGATCGAGCAAGCCCATTATAATTTCGGCCAAGCCTGGCATATAAACTGCCACTCCATGCCTGCCGCCAGCGCCTATCCGCGAACACCCTCCGCCTTGAGCCTGTCTATACCACGCGCCGCAGATTTTGTGATCGGCAATCTGGATGGCACCAGCGCCTGCCTCAGCTTTACCCGCGCCTTACGCAATTATATCCAGAGCCTTGGCTATTACGTCACGATCAACGACCCATTTAAAGGCGTAGAGATATTAGAGCGCCACGCAGACCCAGCGCGCGGCATCCACTCCATACAGCTTGAAATTAACAAAGCCCTTTATATGGATGAAAAAACAGGCGAGAAAAACGCCGGCTATGAAAAGCTAAAAACTAATATCGATCTGATCATGGGCTTCGTCGCAACCTATGCCAGCCAAAACCTCACCGACCTCGCCGCAGATTAGATTTGACATATTGCAAAAACCTCTATATGTTAGGCAAATAATTATTAGGGAGAACAATAGTGAGCGCTTTTAAAAATCTTTTCAACGCAGTGCAAAATCCAGATTCAACAGAAGCTGATATTGCAAGTGCAAACCTAGCCTTTTCAGCTGAAAAATTAGACAAGAGCAGAGCCATATATCAGGAATGTGTCAATAAATCTGACAAACTAAATCTTCTGAGCGAGATAATTTCCCCTAAAAATATAACACAAAAAATAAGCGGCACAGGTCATAATATTGTTATTAATCGCCAAGAAGGTGAAAGCCTTAAGCAATGGGAAAAAAGAACAAAAAGACTAGCTGGGAGATTAGAACACATCGCTGGGCAACCCCTAACGCAGCAGTCAAAATTTAGTAACGGCCGCATCTACACGAATACTCTTCCACACAGCAATGCCCATACTTTATTTAATGCTTTAATTAACCCGCAAGAGCAACAAGCTATCAATGATAACACTAATAGAGCTCGACATTCATATAGTAAGAGCCTTCAAGCACATAGAGCGAGCGAAAATACTGCTGCTAATCTAACATTTTCGGAAACGGAAACGACATCAACACATCCTAGTGTCAACGACACGCCACACCCCCCTCCCTTTATATGATAAAGCGTAAATTAACGGCATAGATTCATTGATCGCGGGTTACACACATAACCCGCCTCAATAACACTCATTAAACGCCACTTAAAAAAACCTCACCAAAACAGGCCTTAAGCGCGGCATCGACCTCTTCCATAGAGGCTTCAACCCCCAGCGCTTTTAAGCTTGTAACGCCATGCTCAGATATCCCGCACGGCACAATCCCGCCAAAATGCGTCAGATCAGGCGCTACATTAATCGCAATCCCATGCAGCGTAATCCAGTGCCGCACCCTCACACCAATCGCAGCGATTTTCTCCTCACGCCCATTATCACGCACAACCCAAATCCCGACGCGTCCACATCGGCGCTCTCCCTTAATACCAAAACGCGCAAGCGTCAGAATAATCCATTCCTCTAATCGCCAAACATAGTCTTTGATATCAGGCACTTTCTGACGCTTTTTCAAATCCAGCATCACATAGGCAACGCGCTGCCCCGGCCCGTGATAAGTATGCTCGCCCCCTCGCCCCGTCTTATAAACAGGAAAGCGCTTCTCTAATAAATCCTCAGCCTTAGCACTGGTCCCCGCCGTATAAAGCGCAGGATGCTCAAGCAGCCACACCGCATCATCCATAGAGCCATCATGAATACCCGCCACCCTCTCATCCATTCGCGAGAGCGCCAGCTCATAATCCACTAAGTCTTTTGAAATAATCCAATCCATGCTTAACGGATATATTACTTAGGCACTTCAATATCAAGCACAGAGAATTGGTAATAGCGACCAGTGGGATCACTAATGGAGGGTAATGACTTCACAACCCCGCCAGCCTGCCTAAAGAAGCGCTTCATTTTATCGCTACTATGGCGATAATAACCGCCGGAGAATTGCGGATCATCAGCCCCTAATGATTTTGGTACAAAAGCAGAATGCAAATGAACGATATGACCGCCCGGCTTTGTATTACCAAGCAAAGATTTTGTATAGTTTTTTAACTGATCAAAAGGAACAGACATCGCCACACCCATAGACAATGTCACATCAGCCTTTAGCTCTTCAGGCAGCTCTAAGCTCATAACATCATTTAAATCAAGAGCCATAAACCGCGCCCCGCTTTTTTGCGCATAACGCTCAAAGACTGGCGCGAGATTACCCCCGCCGCCACAGCCCACAGCAATTATCATCGGCTTATTAATTTTATCCGCATAATGATAGACATGCGCCAAAACAGGATCGGCATTATCCTGCCCCTTAACACATCCATCATCCTGTAATCCTTGATGAACGCCAGCGTTTCTCATAAAGATTTACTCATAGGAGATATCTAGCCGACGTTATATTGGCCAATAATCTTATACGCAACAGCGCAAGCTGCATTAGTTTGAATAGCCTCACGCGTTGCCTCTACTTGCTCAGCAACCTCTTCACTCAAAACATCATAAGCGGCATCGTCACTTAAATCACGCGCCCCAATAACCAGAGCTTTTTTGTCGCGCGCTTCTCTGGCTTCATCAAAGGCCTTAATATGCCCGCGCACTTGAGTTTCAAACTCTAATATCGGCAATTCAGTTCCAGGCTTATTACCCTGCTGAGCCTTGAGCTTTTCAACCTTACCTGTAAAGGCCGCACTATTAAGAAGATTTCTAAGCTTATAATCCATATTTTTACTCCTACTCATTGAATAATAGCGTTGTAGCCCATAGAAAAAATTATGTCAAAATATAAACAGCTACATTTTTTAGCTTTTGCACAAAGGAATATACTTGCAAGCGCTCTGTCGATTTGATACATGAATGCTTCCTACCGATGACACAGTTTTGCGGCCGTGGCGGAATGGTAGACGCGCAGCGTTGAGGTCGCTGTGGGAGTAAATCCCGTGGAAGTTCGAGTCTTCTCGGCCGCACCATCTAAAACAAGCCCGCCTTTTGGCGGGTTTTGTTTTGGATATTGGACAAGAGCCTCGAACGATATGAAGTTCGACAATAAGCTTAGCGAACCTATGCGAGCTAAGCGTTTGCCACTTTGTCAGGGGCTAAACAGCCCCGCAACAAAGAAGTTTTCTCGGCCACACCATTTAAAATTAAAGCCCCATAAGGGGCTTTTTATATGCTCTATTTAAAACTCGTAATTATATGCTTTTGCACATTTACTCTCATTCAACCATCTATGCTGCCTACTATTCAAACCTGAACGCGGAACAAGTCTTTTGAACAAATCCTTATCCATACAACGTGCGTTTTGCTTATATGAAGGTGCACTAATAAGCGCTAAATATAAATCTAGCGCATTATTGCTGTCCTTATCGTAAGATCGACTATCAATCCCCCTATCAAGAAGATATTTAATAGCCTTCTCAGAATCAGCTTGTGATGCCCCATCACTTATAGATATTGGGTTAAAACCAACGGCAATAGCAAAGTGCAAAAGAGAAGCATTCAGCTCAGCATCTTTTAAATCAATATCAAGGTTCGCCACAGCCGCTTTATAATCGTTTATGCTTCTGCCACCTCTGATAATCATACGATTAAGAACATTTATATCATTGCTATGCATATAGTGTAGCTGAGTTAAATCCCCCTTCTTAAAACCATCCGTTTCTTGATAGATAGGGTAAGCTTCATGTGGGTAATCAAAGCTGTATATTTTTTCACCAGATCTTTTGGGTGTATCCGCCTGTTTATTTGTTTTATAGGGATTAACCAACTCAGTAGGCTGCGCATGTTTAACGGGCTGCTCTTTTTGCTCCCCGCTACTCTTATACGGGTTAACTAACGCTGTAGGTTGTTCACGTTCTAATGACTGCTGCTGTGGCTTTTCCGCTTCTTGATTAGATTTATATGGGTTAACCATTGAAGTAGGAGCAGTATATGTTGATGGCTCTTGCGCTTTAGGTCGATATTGCGGCTTGTCATCACAGCTATTTATCACGCCAATAACAACAGCTGCAAAACAAAATGCACCAATTAAGCCACCACCTTTACCCGAACTAGCTTTTCGCACTGATTTAACCTTAGGATTTTGAACAGGCTGTTGCTTTGGCGTGTTCCCACCATTACCCCGCATATTCTCATACATCTTAGACATCTCATCGCGGTAAAGCTGCTCTTCGCCGCCAGGCGTTCCAGGAGTACGATCCTGCGCATTCCTAAACCATTTATCAGTCTCATTAGACATAGCCTTCACCCTTCCCTAAGCTAATCAATCAACAAAGAGCATTTAAACACCTATTACGTCTTGCCGATCTACATACTTTGACTAAATTTAATTATAGAAAACAAATACTGAGTTTTAAAATGACTGTCAACTTAAAGCTGAATCAACAACAACTAAGCACCATATAAAGCTAAAGCCCCGTGAGGGGCTTTAATATCTACACCAAGAGCACCAGAACGCTAAGCCCTTCTCTAATGCCTTAGCATCTCTAGCACTTCAGTAAATTTTTGAGCCGCCACATCGAAATCAGCATCCGTTGCATATGGTGCAGTTTCCATTATTTGGAAAGCATTGTCCGTATCCACCTTTATAGGCTGGCCTGGGTCTGCTTCTTTCATAAAGCTTGTCCTAATCTCCTTTTGGATCTCACGCACTGCTGACGATTTCATAATAGCAATAGCATCAAGCAAAGCTAGATAGCCAATGTCAGAAGGCATATTTGCATCATGCGCTATGCCCTCCATTTTAAGGAACTTAACAACATGCTTACCTGATGCATTAAACAATTCTTGAAGCTTAGCGCTAGAATATAATAGTGGCTCGTCCTTCCCCGCATCAAGCTGCTTCATTCTGGCTTCAACCAAAACATTATCCAAGGCAAAGAGTATTGGCCGAACTTGCGATGCAGACACAGCAAAATTCGCCCCCAACATAAGGCTTCCATCATTTTCAATATTCTCCAGCCTCATCTCTAAAAAATTATTATTTGTAATCAATCTAAAGGGATTAAAAATACGGCTTTGCAATTCTTTTAATGTGAATTCTTTATTGCTCTTCATAGACAGCTCCCCTCATAAAAAATAGATATGCCAGCAACCAATACACAAAGATTATGAAAACATCAAGTCTTTATATCCATAACAAAACCCCACTTGCCCCAAACATTTACGTGTATAACCCCACCCCCTGCTGCGCTGCAAAACAAAAGAAGCCTTGCATAGTATTGCGCAATTATGTATCGAAGGGCATCCGTTATTTTAATAGATTATAACGCATTCATTACAACCTTTTTGAAGAGTAAGTTACTTTAACCATGAGCAACGAGAACAAAGACACTTTCCGCCAAGACGCCCTTAACTATCACAAATACCCAGAGCCAGGTAAAGTCGCCATCGTCCCGACAACATCCATGGCAACACAGCGCGACCTCGCGCTCGCTTACTCACCTGGCGTTGCAGCGCCTTGTGAAGAGATCGAGAAAGACCCTCTAACAGCATATGACTATACTTCAAAAGGTAACCTCGTTGCTGTAATCACAGAAGGAACTGCGGTTCTTGGTCTTGGCGATATTGGCGCTCTCGCAGCTAAGCCAGTGATGGAAGGTAAATCTGTTCTCTTTAAGAAATTCGCAAATATCGACTCTGTTGATGTTGAAGTCGATATGAACACACAGCTTGATCGCGAGAGCTGCACCCGTGAAGAATATATCGAAAAATTCTGTGATATTGTGGCCTCTCTTGAGCCAACATATGGCGGTATCAACCTCGAAGATATCAAAGCGCCAGAATGTTTTGAAATTGAGCGCCGCTTAAAAGAGCGCATGAATATCCCTGTTTTCCACGATGACCAACATGGTACAGCCATCATCGTGACAGCCGCTTTCAAAAACTGGATTGATTATTCAGGCCGTGATGTTTCTAAGATCAAGCTTGTCGCCTCTGGCGCTGGCGCGTCTGCACTCTCATGCCTACGCCTTTTGAAAAAAGCAGGCCTTAAAGCAGAAAACATCATCGTTTGTGACCGTAATGGCGTTGTTTATAAAGGCCGTAACGAGGGCATGGATCCACAAAAAGAAGAATTCGCGATTGAGACTGATCACCGCACGATCGCAGAAGCCATGCAAGGGGCTGATGTGTTCTTAGGTCTTTCTGGTCCACGTGCAGTCAATAAAGAGATGATTGCCTCTATGGGTAAAAAGCCTCTCATCATGACATTGGCAAACCCAACACCAGAAATCATGCCTGAAGAAGTCATGGAAGTCCGTAATGATGCTGTTATCTGTACTGGCCGCTCTGACTATCCAAACCAGGTAAACAATGTTCTCTGTTTCCCATTCTTGTTCCGCGGCGCTCTTGATGTTGGCGCGACAGCAATCAATGAAGAAATGAAAATGGCATGTGTGGATGCAATCGCGTCCCTCGCCCGCAAGCAAGTCTTGGCAGAAGTGGCAAACGTCTATTCAGGCGAGAATTTAGAGTTCGGCCCTGAATATCTGATCCCTAAACCATTTGATCCACGCCTGATCGTAGATCTTCCATTGGCTGTGGCAAAAGCTGCTATGGATAGCGGTGTAGCAACACGCCCAATCACAGACTTTGAAGGCTATGAGCACAAGCTTCAGCAATTCTTCATTCGCTCACAACTTGTTATGCGCCCGATCTATCAACGTGCAAAAACAGCACCTAAGCGCGTCGTTTACTGTGAGGCTGAAGAAGAGCATGTACTCTCTGCCATCCAAACAGTTATTGATGAAGGCATCGCGCACCCAATCCTAATTGGCCGTGAAAAAGTTGTGACATCACGTATCAAGCGCATGGGCCTTCCTATGGAGCTTGGTAAAGACTTCGAACTCGTCGATCCAGAGAGTGACCCACGCTACCGTGAATATTGGGAAGAATATCACGCAATCATGCAGCGCCAAGGCATTACCCCTGCTGTTGCACGTATGAAAGTGCGTACAAACACAACCATTATCGGCGCACTTATGGTTCGCCGCGGTGATGCAGACACAATGATCTGCGGTGCTGTTGGTCGTTACCAAAAACACACAAAGAACGTGATCGACATCATCGGCCTTAAGCCAGGTGTAGAGACACCAGCCGCTATGAATGGTCTACTTGTCTCTTCCGGTACATATTTCTTCTGTGACACACAGATCAATCCAAACCCATCTGTCTCTCAGTTAACTGAAATGACAATGCTTGCAGTTGAAGAAGTAAAACGCTTTGGCATTAAGCCTAAAGTGGCTCTTCTTTCTCACTCAAACTTTGGCTCTATGGACTGTGAAAGCGCAAACAAAATGCGTGCAGCTTACCAAGACATCCGCCTACGCGATCCATCTTTAGAGATCGATGGTGAGATGAGTGCAGATGCAGCCCTCTTTGAAAAGACACGTGCCCTTCTTTGTCCAAACTCGACATTAGAAGGTGCTGCTAACCTCTTCATCATGCCAAATATTGAAGCTGCGAATATCAGCTACCACATGGTACGCGGTTTCACAGACAGCGTCTCAATCGGCCCACTTCTTTTAGGAACGGCTCGTCCGGTACATGTTGTCACACCATCTGTTTCAACACGTGGCTTGATTAACATCACAGCCGTGGCAACAGTCGGCGCGCAAGTTCATGCTGAAGAAGCCGAGCAGATCAAAAAAGTAAGCGATAAAAAAATAAACGCTAAATAAGCGCTTCATTTTCTAAAGTTTTTCAAAATGGCTCGAAGGCTTCCCTCCTTTGAGCCATTTTATTATTCCTGCCTACCCAATTCACATACAAGCTCTGCATAAGCATTTAATTTTGTTTTAAAAACCGCATAAAAACATATAATGTATCGCAATGCGCAATGAACAAGACCTACATCACGAAGACGAAATTGAAGAAGTAAGCTTTACACTGACCGATGACGAAATCCGCAGTGTAACCGAGGCTGTGCGTGCGCAAGACCCTGACACCGTCAACTCTGTGCTGGATGAGCTAAGCGCCGCCGATACCGCTGAACTGATCGCTAAAGTCAGCGATGAAGAGCGTAACGAGCTTGTAACCATGTATGGCGACGCCCTCGATCCGGTTACATTTACTGAATTAAATCCAGAGCTTAGCCGCGCATGTTTAACAAATATGCCAGCCAAACAAGTGGCTGAAATCATCACGGCTCTAGACAGTGATGACGCACTCGACCTCATTATCAATCTGGATGATGATCAACAAAAAGACATTATCCGCAACCTCTCCGCCAAAACCAGAATGGCCGTTGAAGAAGGTCTATCCTTCCCCGAAGACTCCGCTGGTCGTCTTATGCAGCGTGAAGTCGTCGCGGTTCCTGAATTTTGGAATGTCGGTAAAACCATCGATTATTTACGCGCAGCAGGCGCTGACCTTCCCGAAGATTTCTTTGATGTCTTTATCATCGATCCAGCCTATCACATAAAAGGCCAAATCCCGCTCAACACGCTCGTGCGTACCCCGCGCTCAGAAAAGCTGGAAAATATGGTGCTGAATGATATCGAGACTATTCCCGCCACCATGGACCAAGAAGAAGTCGCGCACCTCTTTAGGCGAGACAATATTATCTCCGCGCCTGTGGTTGATGAAAATCGCCGCCTGATCGGTGTGATTACAATTGACGATATCGTTGACGTTATTGATGAAGAAGCACAAGAAGACATTTTGAAAATGGCTGGTGTAGATCAAGACGACCTTTATCGCGCCATCCTGTCCACCACAGGCACACGCTTTCGTTGGCTGTTTGTCAATTTGCTAACAGCGATACTGGCCTCATATGTCATCTCGGTATTTGACACAACAATCGAGCAACTTGTCGCGCTTGCCGTGCTGATGCCGATCGTCGCCTCCATGGGCGGCAACGCAGGAACACAGGCGCTAACCGTTGCCGTGCGCGCGATTGCCACCAAAGAACTTTCCGCTACTAACACGTGGCGTATCATTTGGAAAGAAACACTCGTCGGCACATTGAATGGCGCAGCCTTCGCCCTTATCACAGGCATTATTGCCGGCCTTTGGTTTACCAATCCGCTTCTTGGCGGCGTAATCGCAGTCGCTATGATCGTTAATCTTATCATAGCAGGCTTCTTCGGCGCCTCAATTCCGATCCTTCTCAATCGTTTCGGCTCAGACCCAGCTGTCGCCTCGACTGTTTTCTTAACAACCATAACAGATGTCGTTGGTTTCTTTGTCTTTTTAGGGCTAGCCGCCATCATGCTCTTATAAGAGTGCTTTTCATCAACCCTCAGATATGCTACCCAAAGCTAATCGTAACAAAATGGAATAGATCACATGTCAGCCTCAAAACTTGTAAAACCAAGTATTGAATATATGGACAGCTATTTAGATGCGCTTGATGAATATCACGCAGAAGGCCGCTATCAATTCCTGCATAGAGAAGATCTAAAAAACAACTTCCAACTCTATGTCGACATCTTGAATGAAGGTAAACAATATATCCATAAACCCTTTGCCGACTGGGTCGAGCCAGTGCCGGAAACCCCGCTTTGGTTTGTAAAAGGCAATGAGTATATCGGCACACTCAACATCCGACACCGCTTAAACTGGCACCTAGAAAAATGGGGCGGTCACGTAAACTTCATCATTCGCCCCACTATGCGCGGCAAAGGTTTTGGGAAGAAAATCTTGCAAAAAGGCATGCCCTATATCTGCTATTTCGGCATTGAAAGAGCCCTTTTCACCATCGACCCTAAAGCCAAAGGCGCACAGCGCATACTCGAATTCTGTGGTGCAGACTATGAAGACACAACCCCAGAAACTGACAAATTCCCAGCACGCAAACGCTTCTGGCTAGATTGCTCATAATAAAAATTAAGGCTAAAACACGCCCATGGCAAAAACGAAAAAAACAAACACCTCGCGTAAAACTAAGAGCAAAAGCAGCCCCACAAAACGTAAAGGCAGCGCAAAAAAGACAACAGCTAAAAAAACAACGCGTAAGAGAAAAACCAAAAAGCCTTCATTATTCAAAAGGCTCATAAAATGGCTTTTCGTGCTTGGGCTATGGGGCGCCATCATCCTGACAGCGATCATAGCATACTATGCAAGCGATCTGCCTGACATCACTGAGAACGCAACATTTGATCGCCGCCGCGCCATCATCGTCAAAGACAGAAGCGGTGACATCATCGCCCGCTACGGTGATATCGTCGGCAATAAAGTCGGCATAGAAGACATCCCGCCTTACCTTGTACAAGCCGTTCTCGCCATTGAAGATCGCCGCTTTTATCATCATCCGGGCATTGACCCGATCGGCCTAGCCCGCGCTATGGCCGTTAATGCGAAAGCAGGCTCCGTCGTTCAGGGCGGCTCCACTATTACGCAACAGCTTGCCAAGAACCTCTTCCTTTCCAGAGAGCGCACCTTAAAGCGTAAAATCCAAGAAGCCCTGCTCGCCCTATGGCTAGAATATGAGCTTACAAAAGATGAAATCCTCACCGCTTACCTAAACCGCGTCTATCTCGGCTCAGGTACATATGGCGTAGATGCTGCAGCAAGGCTCTACTTCCACGAGCCTGTACAAAACCTCTCATTAAATGAATGCGCAACAATTGCTGGCCTTCTAAAAGCTCCATCAAGATACGCACCGAACCGTAACCCTAGCCTCTCAAAGCAGCGTGCACAGGTCGTTCTAACGGCAATGGTCGATGCAGGATACATCACTGAGGATCAAGCAACAGGCGAGTCTAAACTACCACCAAAGCCAATCCAAAAACCAACTAATGAGCTAACAAGCCGTTTCTATAGTGACTGGATTGTTGATCAATTAAATGATTTGATCGGCACCCCTGAAGAAGACCTCATCATTGAAACCACGCTGGATAGCGACATACAAGATAAAGCGACCATAGCCATAGACACGACGATTGGCCGCTTCGGTGCAGAAAAACATATGAGCCAAGGCGCATTCATTGCTATGCGCCCCGATGGAGAAGTGCTCGCAATCGTCGGCGGGCGTAACTATTCCCGCAGCCAATTTAACCGTGCAACACAATCACTTAGACCACCCGGCTCATCCTTTAAACCTATTCTATATCTCACCGCTTTAGAAAAAGGCTGGGATATTGACGACACCATCATGGACGAGCCCATCACAGATTCTAAATACCAGCCCAAAAACTTTGGCGATAGATATTATGGTGAAGTCACACTCGAAGAAGCGATGACTTACTCTCTCAACACCGCCGCTGTGCGCCTGATGAAAGAGCTTGGTACAGCACCTGTCATAAACTCAGCTAAACGCCTTGGCATCACTTCAGAGCTACAACCAGACCTCTCCCTTGCCTTAGGCAGCTCTGGCGTCAGCCTCTTAGAAATGGCAAACGCCTATGCCATTTTCGCAAATGGCGGGCTACAAGTTCAGCCTTACGGCATATTGCGCATCACCAATAATGATGGTGAGCTTTACTATGAACGTCCAAATCAGCAAGCCCACACACGTGTTTTCAATAGCAGCAATATAAATGACCTCACCCGCATGATGGGCAGCGTCATTGAATATGGTACAGGCCGCGGGGCAGCTATCGGTGTACCAATGGGCGGAAAGACTGGAACATCCAACGAAAGCCGCGATGCGCTATTCATGGGCTTCACACGCAATGTTGTCGGCGTTGTCTGGCTTGGTAATGATGATAACTCCTCAATGAAAGGCGTAACAGGTGGCTCCTACCCTGCGCGCATATGGGCAGAAGTTATAGCGGAAGCGAATAAACGCTACACCGCAACGCCGCTTCATGATAACCAAGCGCGCCCATCTGCTTTTGGCCGCTTAATCGAAAATCTAATTTTTGGTGGAAGCAATGACGAGCCGCAACAAGAGCGTTTCATTCCACGCGAAGAGATAGAACGCCGTGGCGGAGAACTTGAAGCACCAAGCTCTTACCAGCTCAATGATTAAGCGCTCATCATCAAATCGAGCAACGGATAACCTGTAGAGCCGCTAGCGCCCCCTTGCACGTTAGCCGCCCCATCATGTGAACAAGAGAGATCGTCATGATCATCATCCTGATAGCGGCTCCAGAATAAACGCAGCTCTTCTAATGCCGCATTCGGCCCAGCAACATCCCAACCTGAATGCTTCAACGCCGTATCCGCATAACTCAAAAAACTAGCCGGGAAGGCTTTACGCGGTGCCCTTAACCCCAAATTAACGAGCACTTTGCCAACATGTGCATCAGAACAATCAAGCATATCTGCGGTAAATTGAATTGCAGACAAAATCCGTAATATTCTGCGTGAGGTCGGTATACATCTCATATGCCGCATGAAACGCACATAAATATCCATATCCTCTGCGGCCGTTTTTTCCGGCGGCAAAGGCATGAGTAAATTATCCGTTCCATCCAGTGCATAATTGATCTGTGCCATGTTGAACCCTCCCAGCTTAGGTGGTTTGTGTGTGAGAAATAACGAAAATCATCGCTATATCTCCAGCTTGTCTTTCAATGCTTAATGAAAGATTAAGACGCACAATCTGGCTTTGCAAGAAAATGAAGCAAGCTATTGATATAGCTTTATAGATTCGACTTATACACAAAATGAAGCGCGCAAGCCCTGCCATACAAAATCAAAGAAAATCGTAAAAAAATGAGGGATTCCAACGCCCTTTAACGCGAATCATCTCTAATAAATTGCATTGCTTTAGCGCGGGACAGCATTAACCGCCAGCTGATCAACACGCTCATTATCTGGATGACCAGCATGCCCCTTCACCCAATGAAACTTGATTTTATGCTGAACGACCAGCTCATCAATCTGCATCCATAGATCTTGATTTTTAACAGGCTTCTTCGCCGCAGTCTTCCAGCCGCGTGCCTTCCAACCCGCCAGCCATTCCTCAATACCCTGCATCACATATTTACTATCCGTATAAAGATCAATCTCTTTACCCTGCCCTTTAAGCGCTTCCAACGCCTTAATCACAGCCATCATCTCCATACGGTTATTGGTTGTTTCATCCTCACCGCCCGAAAGTTCTTTCTCATGACCATTCCAGCGCAGCAAAGCCCCCCAGCCGCCCGGCCCCGGATTTCCACTACACGCACCATCGGTATAAATCTCTATCTTGTTAGACATGCCTCACCCATTTACCTATAAAGCCTTCTCAATCACAGCCATCATTTCATCCGCCGTCTGCACATCCTGAAACTGATCCGCATAAATACTGACCCCATAGCGATCTGCCAAAGATTGGTATTTTGATAAACGCGCTTCAAAGAGATAAGGAAAAACCCAGCGTAAAAAAGCCATAGGCTCAATCTCACCGACATCACTTAGATTGCGCTCCGCTAAATAAGCGTCAACACGCTCAAGCAAAAAGCCTCGCTCATAATAAAGCGGCTTAGGATAATCTAACGCCCTGCGTAAAATCTCATCATGATGCTCTGGCCTAACTTTCAAATATATAAACACGCTCTGACGCGCCAAAGCCTCGAGCTCCTCATCAGCCCCCAGCTCACAAATAGAGCCTGTGCTATCAATCACCACATTCTCATCACGCCCAGCAATAACACGCTCAGCCTCAATCAATGAGCGCACCTCTGCCTCTTTATAAAGATCTTGGCGACGGCAAAACTCATCCATACCCAAGCCACCTTTAGAGACATTCCCCAATTGACCGATAAAACGAGATAAAGCAGAAATATCATCCGCGCTCATATCCTGAGCAAATGCGCCCAACTCTTCTACAAGATAGCGCGTCCCAATAAGGTAATCACAAGAATGGCAGTACCAGCCTTGCTTTTGCAGCAACTCCGATAGATAGGATTTGCCAACCCCTGACATGCCAATCAAAGTAATGCTCTTTTTTGCGAGCGCCCTAAATTCATCCTTATTAAGTTTCATGCCCGCGAACTTACCCAAAAGAGCGGCAAAAATAAAGCGTCAAGAAAGTGAAAGTCATGAATTCACGTTGATCAACTGAAGAATTACCCCAAACCTGGCGTTTGCAAAACTAAAGGTACTTTAGGCTCAGTATTAATATCCATATCTTCAAAGAAACTGGGTCTGTGTTCTTGAATTTGTCGAATAAAGTCTTGAACATGACCTCGCCCATCTTCCGCATATAAGATATCATGATAATGGTCAAAGAGCTCTTTAAATTCAGGGTTTTGCTTATAAGAGGCAATCAAATCATCATAATAATCAACATTATCTGCATTTTTGCCGCCAGGACTATGCGCATCCATATATTCTGAAAATTTTCCACCCGTCATTTCATTCATAGTATCTTCAAGATCATTCATCGCATTGTCGCGCTCATCTAGGCTCATATTAATGATAGAAATCAAATCTTGATTTTTCTCTATATAAGTATCAATTAATGCTTGTTTTTGCTCTTCAGTAAAATCATCCATTAACAAGGGCAAACTCTCCAGTTCACCAGACTTTATGCCCTCAACAAACCCGTTCACTTCTTGTTGCAAAGTAGCAGCTTCAATATCCTCCGGACTATCTACCGAAGTATAGCCCCATTTTTTATATCTTTCCCGCTCACACACCTCTTGGGAAAAGCTCATTTTTACTGTCGTCTCATCAGTATTGTAAATAAAGGTGTTTGTATAACCATGCTCATGGGCCATTCGAGAGAAAATCTCACGATCTATCCCGACAGCCGCCATCTCCTCATACGTAAAAGAGCCATCCTCTATAACTTCCAGAAATTTCTCTAAATTATCAAAATAGTCTTCTTCGTACCCCATAGAACTCCTCATTTGTGAGAAAATCTTATAGAAGAATATTTAAGATGAAGTTAATATAAAAAATAAAGTCTTAAGCGCTTAAGACCTTTGGCACTTTGAAATTCACATTTTCTTTAGTGATCGCAACTTCTTTGATGCTGACCTCATAGCGCGCTCTAGCCGCTTCAATCACCTCATCGACCAACACTTCAGGCGCCGAAGCCCCTGCAGTAATGCCAAGCACACGCACGCCTTTAAACCAGTTCCAATCAATATCGCCAGCGCGCTGGACTAACATTGCCTGCTCACAGCCATGCAAACGCGCAACCTCTACCAAACGATTAGAGTTAGAGCTATTTGGCGCGCCCAGCACAATCATCGCATCAGCTTCCTCTGCAATTGCCTTCACCGCAGCCTGACGGTTTGTCGTCGCATAACAAATATCTTCCTTATGTGGCCCAACTATATTCGGAAAACGCGCATTAAGCGCCTCGACAATACTGGCCGTATCATCAACAGATAAAGTTGTCTGCGTACAAAACGCTAGATTATCCGGATCATCAACCTCTAGGCTCGCAACATCTTCAACCGTTTCCACAAGCAACACAGCCCCTACAGGCAATTGCCCCATCGTGCCAATAACTTCCGGATGGCCTTTATGCCCAATAAGCACGATCTGATGCCCTTGCGCATGATGACGCTCCGCCTCACGATGCACCTTACTCACCAAAGGGCATGTCGCATCGATATAAAACATGTTCCGCGCCTCAGCATCCTCAGGCACTGCCTTAGCCACACCATGCGCAGAAAAAATAACCGGGCATTCATAATGCTCTAGCGGAATTTCTTCAAGTTCCTCAACAAAAACTGCGCCCTTATCACGCAGAGAATCAACCACAAATTTGTTATGCACAATTTCGTGACGCACATAAACAGGCGCCCCATATTTTTCAAGTGCCAGCTCAACGATTTGTATAGCGCGGTCTACACCGGCACAAAAGCCACGCGGCGCTGCTAATAATAATGTTAATGCTGATTTAGCTGTGTCCATCTTCTTTTACACCCTTGCCTTTTGCGGGGCATATCCGCTATCTTCTGATGCATTACTCATATATAGAAGCTCGAGGAAAAATGAAACCCTTAAGATATTTGGTTATCGCCATCGGCATATTATCTTTAGCGGCATGCCAGACTATGGACGGCATTTTAGAAGACTTCGACTCCCTTCAGCTTCCAGCCCTTATGAGCGGTGAGGATAGTGCCGACAACCTCACCTATAGCGGACATTGCCCAGCCGTTGATAAAATGCACGAGCTCTCCATGCTCAGCGAGTTCACAAACCCTAGCGACCCGTCAGAAGAAAACCTCATCTCACGCGCGGCAATCGCTAATCTTGAGACAACATGTAACTATGATGAGCGCTCTGTAACTGTCGATCTCAAAATGACATTTGACGGGATTTTAGGCCCGCGCGGTCGTTCATCTGAAAACGACAAGCCATTCTACTCTTACCCATTCTTCATCGCGATAGCTGAAAATAATGGCCGCATCTTAGCAAAAGAAATCTTCGCAGCCTCAATGACATATGACCGCGGCGAAAATCGTCACACCTACTATGAGAATATGCGCCAAATCATCCCGCTTGAATATCGCGACCGTGGCAACCGCTATAAAATCATTATCGGCTTTCAGCTTAGCCCTGATCAGCTAGCCTATAACCGCAGACAAATCCGCAATAAAAAAGCCAGCGCGCAAACTATGGATACAACTGACGCAAATGCGCCAACACCGCTTACACCATAAGTTAACGCATTAAGCTAAGGGCAATAAAAGACTTGCGCTTAAAGCCCGCTCAGCTTAAAAACCAGTTAAGCGAACAGATTTAAAAAAAGCAAAAACCATGGATTTAAAATCAAAAAAAGCAGAATTCCACACGCCAAAAAACGAAGTCAGCGCCCTGAACTACTGGCAGGAAACGCGCGACACCCATATTGCTGTGGCACAAGAAATGTTCGAAACACAATTCGAAGCCTTTGATAAGCTCGTCGACACAGCCGTCGAAGCGATCAAGCGCGGCAACAAAATCATCATGTTCGGCAATGGTGGCTCCGCCTCAGACGCACAGCACATCGTCGCTGAAATGTCGATCAAGCTTAAAAAAGAACGCTCACCAATCGCAGCCCTATCACTATCCTTGGACGCAAGTGCAATTACCGCCTGCGCTAACGATTTCGGCTTTGACGAGATTTTCTCTCGCCAGATCAGAACCTTGGGTTATGAAGGCGATATCGCTATCGGCCTCTCCACATCTGGCAATTCAGAAAACATCCTCAAAGGCTTGAAAAAAGCAAAGCGCATGGGCATGACATGCGTAGGCTTCACTGGCAAAACAGGCGGAAAAATGCCGCCACTTTGCGACATCATACTCCATGTCCCACATACTGACCCGGGCCGCATCCAAGAAATGCACATCACGCTCGGCCATATGTTCGTCGGCGTCTTAGAGCAAAAGCTAGGGTTGGTTTAAGGCCCAACCCTCAATTTTATGAAAAAAGCCCTTGAAATATTATCTGAGGGCGCTATGTTCCCCCTCACGGTAATAGAGACAATAACAAAAAACGGTTTTTAAAAAACAAATCAATGACACTGACATCAACATTCAAACCTCTCGCAGGTATTGAATTCGCGCGTAACTACACAACTTTCGCAAACACAATCAAAACAAACCCTGAAAATCACTACATCATAAAGTCTGATGAAAAAACACGCAAAGAACAGCAAGGCCCGCTTAAAAAAATAAGGGCAAGCTGGCGTGATATGAATCGTCACTATTATTTCATGTGTGATGAAGACGGCCTGCTCATCGGCGCTGCAAGCTTTAGACCATCAACGATTGAGCAACATAAATACATCCTAGATGATATCGAAATTCACCCAGCATACCGCGATCAAAAAATAGAGCTTAGCCAAGCACTTTTTGATGCTGTAAAAAGATTCGCCGCCAATCATAATGCAGAGCTTATAGATAATAACGGTTATGCCGCCAAATTGAAGGCCTCTAGCATTGGACAAACGAGCATAGAAAATCCAAGCACAGACATGACAGCAATTCCGCCTACGGTACCAAACGCTGAACAGCTATCTGCCGCCATAAAATAATAGGCTTGAGTTTTAAAGATTTTTCCCCTTACAATAACTTTGTAAGACATGCAAAATATTAAGGGGATCAGATAGATGGCTAAAATCATTTTAGTTGTATTATTTTTATTTGTGGCGCTCTATATGGCACGCCAACATCTGGGCGTAGAGCTACCTGTAAATGCGCCGCAAATATCCCTGCCTAAAATTAATTTAAATGCTCCCCAAAAAACGAGCTTTAAAAAGCCTGACTTCATCGGCAAGCCTATGGACTTAACGGCTGAGAATTTAACAACCCTTTACACAGACATCCCATGTGTTGATGGCCCTGAATATCTAGAATGGCAAATAGAACTCCTAGAGAAATATCATCATGATCGCTATATAGAAAAAGGAACCGTAACGACCATTCTTGGTAATCAATCCTCAACTAACAAATATAATTCAACCAAAACGCAATTAATCAACGACTACAAGAAGGTTCTTGATCAAGGCGCAACTTGCCATTCACAAGATATAGAGATCACAAATATAGAAATTGAAAAAGATCGCCCTATCGCACATGTTAAAGCGAGAAGTCAGGTATCACTCAAACTTCCAGCGGCCAGCGAAGGCGCACGCATGTATACAAATTTGTTAGCTGATTGCACAACAACCTTTATCCAAGGCGAAACACACCCCATCGCGACCAAACAAGAATGCGTTGCCACCGACCAAGTCACCTTTGGTCAATAAAGCAGAGTAAATTAAGTATAAAGCCACGCTAAACGCGCTTGTATAAAGCAAATCGCTAACGTATAATCCAGCCTCATGAGTGAAGCATTAAAAAATATCGACACAATGTCATTTGAAGAATCTCTAGGCGAGCTAGAAAACATCGTGCGCTCACTAGAGAGCGGACAAGCCCCTTTAGAAAAATCTATCGAAAGCTATGAGCGCGGCATCGCGCTAAAAAAGCATTGCGAGAAAAAGCTCGGCGAAGCCCAAGCTAAAATTGAAAAAATCACGGCTGATAAAAGCGGCCAATTATCAACCCAGCCTCTAGATGAGGCATAAGGAGCGAAGTGTATAAATATACACGAGCAATCGAATAACAACGTAAGAAGACAATTTAGGAAAAAAAATGCCATCACCACGTTCAGCATCCCCAAAACTCCAAGCCGCTCTCGATGAAATCGCAGATGCAGTAAATCTAACGATTGAGCGCCTACTCCCAGAGAGTGAAGATGCTGAGAGCCAATTATACGACGCTATGCGCCATGGTACGCTCGGCGGCGGTAAACGTCTTCGCCCTTTCCTTGTGATGCAATCTGCCTTCCTTTTCAACGTGCCCTCTTCTCGCGCGCGCCGTGTTGCAGCAGCTCTAGAATTTGTGCATTGCTACTCACTTATTCACGATGACTTACCAGCAATGGATGACGCAGCTCTTCGCCGTGGTCAGCCAACTGTTCACAAACAATATGACGAAGCCACAGCAATCTTAGCTGGCGATGCGCTTCTCACGCTTGCTTTTGAAATCCTAGCTGAGCCGGAAACACATGAAGATCCACGCGTGCGCTGCCACCTTATCAGCGCGCTTGCAAAAGCTTCAGGCGGTCATGGTATGGTGGGCGGTCAAATGCTCGACCTCATCGCTGAGCGTGATGATGTAGAATTTGATGTTGGCGAAGTCTCTCGCCTACAGCGCATGAAAACTGGAAAGCTTATGGCTTTTGCTTGTGAAGCAGGCGCGATCCTTGGCGGCGCAGGCGAGCCACAACGCAAAGCACTATGTAACTATGCCCATGATCTCGGCCTAGCCTTCCAAGTGACTGACGATATTTTAGACGTTGAAGCCGATCCGCAAGATACAGGTAAAGACACAAATAAAGACGAAGACGCCGGCAAAGCCACATTCGTTTCGACAATGGGTAAAGAAGCCGCAAAAGCGCGCGCAGATATGCTTGTTGCACAAGCAAATCGCCACCTCAAAATCTTTGAAGGCCGCGCCGATATGCTGAAAGAACTCGCAGAATATGTGCTAGAACGCCGCGCTTAAAGATCTCTGGCGCAAATTTCTTTTGAACATCGACTTTAGAAAGCGTATCGACTAGCTTCTGGTGCATCGCCTAATCCTTACGCTACACTGGCATTTACTTTATTCAAGCCATATCATATCGCACAGCTGCCCGCACACCTATCTATAGATAGATAAAATCTTGACATTCACCCTAGAATCACATATTATCTACTTATAGATAGATAAAAAGATATAGTTATGAACACACAAACGCTAAACGATACCGCCCACAAAATCCTCGATGTCGCAGAGTTTTACACACAGACACGTGGCTTTAATGCATTTAGCTATAAAGACATCCAATCTGATGTTGGTATCAAAACCTCTAGCATTCATTACTACTTCCCTACAAAACAAGATCTCGCCAAAACGATGGCCGCGCGCTTTAATGAGCGCCTTATAGAAAAACTTACAGTGCTCACAGAAAAGCACACCAGCCCAACCAACCGCTTTAAAGCTTTCAATAAAATCCATGTAGAAACAGTCTCACAAGACAAATTCTGCCTCTGCGGCATGCTCGCTAGTGACATAGACGGCCTACCCGAGCTCGCCGATAAAGAACTTGCGGCATTCTTCTCCATCATCGAGAACTGGATAGCTGACACAATCAAAGACGGCCAGCAACATAATGAGTTCAATAAAGAGCTAAACCCGAAATTAAGTGCGCAATCTTACCTCGCCACCATAGAAGGCGGCATGCTCATTGCGCGCGCTAAAAAAGACCCAAAACATTTAAAAAAGATATTAGAGGAAACACTGACAAGGCTTAGCTAAGTGCGCCCTCGTACAAAGTCTTAGCAACGCCTTTAACAGCCTATTGACATTAAACACAACCGCTTTATCTACCTACTAGTAGATAAACAAAAAGAAAGGGAGAAAGAAAATGAACCACCCAGAATTCAAAGATTTATGTAGCGAGTATGAACGCCGCATACGCGCATCAGGCCAAGACATCAATGCCGTCAACGACTTTGCAGCACATTGCCAATCTATGCCCTGCGGAGAGCAAGCCCCAAAAGATCAAAACCAAACCAATCTTTAACCAGCTATAGATAAAGGAGATACATCATGGCTAATTTTGTAACACACACCGAAGACACAGCCCCAATCGAAGCCCTACCGATCATCAGCAAAATGACAAAAAGCTATGGATTCTTACCAAATCTATTAGGCACAATGGCTGAATCCCCAGCCCTACTTGAAGCCTACACAACGCTTGCTGGAATTTTCGACAAGACCAGCCTCACACAAACCGAGCGCCAAGTTGTCATGATGACAAATAATCTGCTCAATGACTGCGAATATTGCATGGCAGCGCACTCCGTAATTTCAAAAATGAGCGGCGTAGAAGCGGATGTCATCGAAGGATTGCGCAATAACACAGCTTTAGCCGACCCACAGCTTGAGGCACTTCGTCAGTTCACAATCACGGTGAACAAAACGCGTGGATGGCCAGAACAGCAAGCTGTCGAAGCATTTCTCAATGCAGGATATACAGAGCAGAATATCCTGGAAGTTATTCTCGGCACATCTTTAAAAGTACTCTCAAACTACACAAATCACATAGCGCAAACACCGCTAGATGATGCCTTTAAGCCTGCAAAGTGGTCTAAGGAAGACCTGCAGAACGCAGCTTAAACACACACAAACCTTCCTCAACACCCCCGCCTCAAAGAAAAGCCGGAAAAAAACTTCTCAAAAATCACTTTTTCCGGCTTTTATCTTTTTCAAAAAATCTCGATTAATCGCAAACTTAAGACGGCGCGCTAAACGCACCCAATACGCATCGCAAAGAATATTTATCCCAAATTAGTCTTTAGACAGAAGAATCAAAGCAACGAAGCATGATGCTCCAAATGATCATCGATAAAGCTCGCAATAAAGTAATAGCTATGATCATAGCCCTCATGTAAGCGTAAATTCAGTTTCTGCCCCGCATCCTTACAAGCACGCTCAAACTCTTCAGGACGAAGCTGCTCTTTCAAGAACTGATCGCCCAAGCCCTGATCAATCAAGATCTCAGGCGCACCTTCTGTATAAGCTTCACGCACCAAGGCACACGCATCATGCTTGATCCACTCCGCCTCATCTGCGCCCAAATAGCCCTTAAACGCTTTACGCCCCCAAGGCACTTCCGCAGGTGCTACAATCGGCGAAAAGGCCGACACGCTGGCAAATTTCTCCGGATACTTAAAGTAAAGCGTGAGCGCTCCATGCCCGCCCATAGAATGCCCCATAATGCCCAATCGCTCACCAGCAATAGGAAGCTGCCCCTTCACAAGATCAAACAGCTCATCGGCAATGTAGCTCTCCATATGAAAATGCTTAGACCAAGGCGCTTGGGTCGCATTGATATAAAAACCTGCCCCCTGCCCGAAATCATAGGCCTCATCATTAGCGACGTCATCCCCTCTAGGCGATGTATCTGGCGCAATAACGATCAACCCAAGCTCTGCCGCCTTTTTATAAGCCCCAGCTTTGGTTGTAAAATTATCATGCGTGCATGTCAGGCCAGATAAAAACATCACTGCCGGACAGTTTCCTTTAGAGACTTGCGGCGGCAAAAACACAGAGAACTTCATCTCACAATTCAGCGCCTCGCTCGCATGTTCATAAATAACAAGCGAACCGCCATGACACACATGCTCTTCAATTTTCGTCAGCATCTCGCCTCCTAGTATTTAATAACAGAGCGAATAGACTCACCCTTATGCATCAAATCAAACGCTTTATTAATATCATCCAGCGGCATTACATGTGTGATGAGATCATCAATATTGATCTTGCCATCCATGTACCAATCTACGATTTTCGGAACATCCGTGCGCCCGCGTGCGCCACCAAAAGCAGAGCCACGCCATACACGGCCAGTCACCAGTTGAAACGGACGCGTTGAGATTTCTTGCCCTGCACCAGCGACACCGATAATCACACTCTCACCCCAGCCCTTGTGACAGCATTCAAGCGCTTGACGCATGACATCAACATTACCAATACATTCGAAAGAATAATCCACTCCGCCATTCGTCAGATCAGCAATCGCCTCGATCACATTCGGCGTTTCTTTAGGATTGATAAAATGCGTCATACCAAATTTCTTGGCGATCTCAACTTTATCAGGGTTTAAATCGATACCGATAATCTTATCCGCACCAACCATCTTTGCGCCTTGGATCACGTTCAAACCAATCCCGCCCAAACCAAACACAGCCACATTCGAGCCTGGCTCAACCTTCGCATCAAAGACAACTGCGCCCACGCCCGTTGTAACGCCGCAGCCGATATAGCAAATCTTCTCGAACGGCGCATCTTCGCGAACCTTCGCTAGCGCTATCTCTGGCAAAACTGTAAAGTTTGAAAAGGTCGAACAGCCCATATAATGCAGGATAGGCGTACCATCGATTGAAAAGCGGCTCGTCCCATCAGGCATAAGCCCCTGCCCCTGCGTTGAGCGGATCGACTGACATAAATTCGTTTTAGGATGAAGACAGTAATCACACTCACGGCATTCTGGTGTATAAAGCGGAATAACATGATCACCAGGCTTAACACTCGTTACGCCCGCACCAACTTCACGGACTATCCCCGCGCCCTCATGACCAAGGATCGCAGGAAACGCGCCTTCAGGATCATCACCAGATAATGTAAAAGCATCCGTATGACATACGCCTGTCGCCATCACCTCGACAAGAACCTCACCCGCTTGCGGCCCTTGTAAATCAACCTCCTCTATAACTAAAGGTTCACCTGCCTTATAAGCGACTGCTGCTCTTGTTTTCATTATTCTGCCCTTATCTATTTTAAAAACTGCAAACTAAAATAGCTCATAGCCTAAAAATCACAAGTACAGTTTATAAACTTTAATGAACTTTACCAATTGGAGAAAATGCCTGCCCATTATGATCAATCGCAATATGTTGACCTTGCTCATCAAAATGAGGTGGCTCAAATGGCTCTTTTGGATCTAAGCCTTCAGGAACTTTTGTCGGCATAAGAGTCTGCACAGCATTGAGGTATTCATACGCATACTGCTTAGCAATTGGATGCTCATCAAACGCACCTTCCAAATATTGCTCACGCAGAACAGCATATGTTCCATCCGGAGATGCTTGCGCCTCTTTACCACCATGAGCCCAAACTTTATCCATAAACTTTGCCTCATAGAACACTTTAATATACCCTGGCAGTTGATGGAATTTCTCTAGCCCTTCAGGCGAGAGCTGTTCCTCAAGTAATAACGCATCCCCCTCATAATCAAACAACTCATCCGCAATTTCCTCTAAGAGCTCCTGATCCTTATCACTGACCTTTAATTCAACACCCTCACCGAAATCACCATCAACAAGATCAGTAAAGACACCCCACGACAAAGAGTCATCTGGAACCTCGTGAGCGATCGCCTCAAATAATGTTTTCTTTAAAAATATAAGCTCTTCCTTAAACTTCCAGCTTGCAGCAACAGGCGCATGCCCTGCCTGCCCCGGCACATGCACCGCAGCGCTTGTATCGTGCCTCATCTCATCTGGGTCAATATTTGCATTCATCAAAGAGCCTATCGCTCTTGCGGCATCCATCTGCTCAGCGATTTCATGCCCTAAATGCATACCGCCAGCAGCGCCTGAAGCATTATTAAATGAGAGCGTTAAAACTTTATAAGCAGTATCATCGCTTCCCACCTCAAATGGTAAATGATCAGAAGCATTCGTGTTATCAGGGGAGTGTCCAACCTCATGAAAAATCACAGCATTAATCCAATCTTGGTCAATACCCGCAACTGTCGAGCGCCCTTCATCATCAACAAAAAGAGAAGCCTCTAAGCCGCAAATACCCGCTATCAAGTCCTCTTTTTTCAAATCAGGATCAGGCATCAAAACAATTGCATTTTCATTTTTCTGGCTAGTAATATCTGGATCATAGCGCCAATTCTGGGGCTTCCCCTCAATAAGAGACCCCATCATCTCCTCAATCATCTCATCAACCATGCGCGCTGACATGGCAGGATAATTCTCATCCAGATAATCTCTCAATCTTTCGTTAAAAACCCCACGGTTTTCGTGATACGCAGCTTTTATCTCTTGCTTATCGCCCTCAACAACATCAAACAGAGAGATAAAAACAACGCGCCCATCAAAATGATCGCCCATTAATTCCGGTATTACCCGCAATATAGGAAAAGAATTATGCGTCTGCTCTGAAGCACTAACCTGCAATAAAAAACCCCTTATATTTGCAACAACTATAAGGGGTTAACGTTAATTTTATGTAAAAATTATAGATATACTTAAAGCTTACACTTTAAAGCATCAACGACTGGCCAATAAGTAGTTCTCTCTGGCTTACCATATCGAGCCTCAACTTCTTCATAGTGCTCATCATAGCCAGAGGGCTTTTCTTGCTGAAGAGCCTCAATATTGTATTCGTTGCTAAGAGCGTTTTCACTCTTAGTAGAGGCAATCCCATTACGTGCACTACCCCAAAAACCGCTTAATATATTATCCGTATGTCTCATGCGCCGCTTAGTGCCACACACAATCCATTATGTCAACGATAAAAACGAATTTATGCTATAAAATAATTAACAAAAGTCATTAAAAATAACAAAAGCACTAATTTCAACGACTTACTAAGCCGCTTTAGTTTCGTGTCTCATCTTCTTAAGCAAAGCATCGACCGCGCCTTGTAAATTATCACAAATCTGAGCCATTTCCTTAGAAGCATCAAGCACTTCATCCGCAGATTTACCTGTATCACCAGCACTAGATTGTACATCCTGGATAATAGAAGACACCTGCTGCACCCCTTGCGATGCCTCAGAAATACTTCTCACAACTTCGCTTGTTGTCGTATTTTGCTTTTCAACAGCACTCGAAACACCTGTAACAGATTGATCAATATCAGAAATATTATTCATGATACTTTCCATCGCCCGCACAGAAGCTTGCGTTGCATTTTGAATTTCACTAATGCGCGAATTAACCTCCTCAGTTTTACTAGCAGTCTCATTCGCTAGCTTCTTAACCTCATCCGCAACAACAGCAAAGCCTTTACCCGCCTCACCAGCACGTGCTGCTTCAATCGTAGCATTCAAGGCCAATAAATTCGTCTGTTCTGCAATATCAGAGATCGCTGTCACAACCTCACCAATATTCGCAACAAGCGTATTCAAATTCTGAACAGTATCATTCGCAACATTGGCATTTGAAGCCATATCACGAGACTTGTTCTTAACACTACCCATCTGAGCGCTAATCTCACTTGAAGACGCTGACATTTGCTCCATAGAAGAAGCCACATTATTCACATTAGAGCTAGCCACCTCAGACGTTGATGACACAACCCCACTCGCCTGCATTGTGCTATCAGCAACATTTCGCATTTTATGCGCGGTTGAGTGCAAATGCCCGGAAGCAGAATTCATCGTTTTCAACACATCACCGATCTGCTTTTCGAACTCATTAGAAATATCCTGCACGATAGCGACACGCTCTCCCTCAGCCTGTCGCTCAGCCGCGCTATGCTCCGCTTCTCTTCGTTCAGCTTCAATTGCATTAGCTTTAAAAACTTCCAAAGCTTTAGCCATTTCACCAAGCTCATCCTCACGATCAGCACCGACAATCTCTACATCCATATCACCATCAGCCAAGCGGTGCATTTGCTTTGCTGCTCTATTAATCGGTTTTGACAATGCAAATTTAAGGACAAAAACACATATAATAATCGCGATTAGCATAATACCGAAAGCTGTAATAAAGATTGTCTGCGTTACTTCCGCCTTCGAAGTCAGAAACACATCTTTCAACAAACCAACATAGAGAATACCTACAACGTCATTTGTGCCTTTTGCAAAAATAGGATCATAACGTGTAAAATACGGCTTACCTAAAATAACAGCTTCACCAACAAAGTTTTCACCTTTTGTCAAAAATGGGTATACAGCCCCGCCCTTACCTAGCGGTGTTCCCACAGCTCTATCGCCGTTATCCTTAATAATATTCGTCGTTTTACGCCAAAAATCCTGCGTCTCTTTATCCCATAAGAACAACGTCGCTGTTTGTCCGGTAATCTCACCAACAGAATCGATAATATTATGATTAGAAAATTCAGGCAGATATTCCAAAACAAATCGCTTTTGACCATTCGCAGCCCTCTCAATTTCAAAACCATCCAGATCACGCTCAAAGACCGCAGCAGCAACATTAATATTCTTGTTTTGATCTTCCGTCACCGCCCCTTTAAGCACAGCCTCTACTTCACTCTCTACGACAAAAATCATAGACACGCCCATGAGCAGCAACATACAGAAAACAAAAAACGTAACTTTATGCGATAGTTTCACGCGATTAATCATTGAAAACATTGGTCCCCTCAATCTGGTATATGTACGGCACTCATTGGCCTGCAGAATTAATTTAATTAGAGTAGAATAATATTATCTCACCTCAAAGGTTAAAACGCCGTGAATACAATTAAATTCACGTCCTTTATTACAAAAAACTTTGCTTTTTACCCCTGAATATGAGTAAAACATCCAGACCATGAAACAGCAGGCAGACATAAATACAAACGATCAGGATAAAGCAATCGATGAGGCCAATGCCCCAACGCTTTCAAATGCCCTTCCAAACGCCATACTGGATCATGTAAATATCCCCGCTGATATGAAGGGTCTAACAGACGAACAGCTTAAGCAACTAAGCAGTGAAGTGCGTCAAGCAACCATCGAAGCTGTTGCCAAAACAGGCGGACATCTCGGTGCAGGCCTAGGCGTGGTTGAGCTTACCGTCGCTATTCATGCTGTCTTCGATACACCGCAAGATAAACTCGTTTGGGATGTTGGCCACCAATGCTATCCGCACAAGATTTTAACTGGACGCAAAGACCGTATAGATACTTTGCGCAAAGGCGGTGGGCTTTCTGGCTTCACCAAACGCTCAGAAAGCGAATATGACCCGTTTGGTGCAGGCCACAGCTCAACCTCTATCTCCGCGGCACTCGGCATGGCCGCAGGCCGCGATATTAATGGCGATAACACCCACATGATTGCCGTTATCGGTGATGGCTCAATGTCTGCGGGCATGGCCTATGAAGCGCTTAATAACGCTGGTGATATGAAATCCCGCCTGATCGTTATTTTGAACGACAATGAAATGTCCATCGCACCGCCCGTTGGCGCGATGAGCAAGCACCTCACGAAAATGGTAAGCTCTAAAGGCTATCGTAACGTTCGCGATATGGGCAAGAAAATCACTGAGGCTCTCCCCTCACCGATCCGCCACGCGGCTAAACGTGCCGAAGAAGGCGCACGCGTTGCCATTGGCGGCGGCTCATTATTCGAAGAGATGGGCTTTTACTATATTGGCCCAGTGGATGGTCACGACCTTGACCAGCTCCTTCCAATCCTGCGTAATTTGAAAAACAGCCCTAACCATGGCCCCGTTCTCATCCATGCGCGCACACAAAAAGGTAAAGGCTACCTCCCTGCAGAAAACTCAACCGATAAAATGCATGGTGTGAAAAAATTCGATGTTATCACAGGCCAGCAAGCAAAGAGCGCCCCTTCCGCGCCAAGCTACACTGGTGTTTTCGCTGAGCAGCTTATCAAACAAGCAGAAAAAGACGATAAAATCGTGGCCATCACAGCCGCTATGCCAAGCGGAACTGGCCTTGATAAATTCGCCTCAAAATTCCCTGATCGCTGTTTTGACGTCGGGATAGCCGAGCAGCACGCCGTCACATTCGCGGCTGGCTTAGCCTCAGAGGGTCTAAAGCCTTTCTGCGCGCTATATTCCACATTCCTTCAGCGCGGCTATGACCAGCTTGTACACGATGTCGCCATTCAAAACCTACCTGTGCGCTTTATGATCGACCGCGCAGGGCTTGTCGGCGCAGATGGTGCAACCCATGCCGGCAGCTTTGATATCGCTTATCTAGCCTGCCTACCAAATATGACACTCATGGCCGCCAGCGACGAAGCTGAGCTCGCCTATATGGTTGATTTCGCCGCCCAGTATAATGGCGGGCCACTCGCCCTTCGCTACCCACGCGGCAATGGCTTAGGGCTAGAAATCCCGAGCAATACTTCAGGCCAAATCACACTCGGCAAAGGCCGCGTTGTACATGGTGATGCAAACGCTAAAGGCGATGTCGCGATCCTATCTTACGGCACGCGCCTACAAGAATCGCTAAAAGCCGCAAAAATGCTTGAAGAAAAAGGTTTAAGCGTCACTGTCGCCGATGCCCGCTTCGCCAAGCCGCTCGATGAAGCGCTAACCCGCAGCCTCGCGCAAAATAACAAAACACTCATCACTCTCGAAGAAGGTTCCCGCGGTGGCTTTGGCTCAATCATATTAGAATATCTCGCTAATAATGATCTATTGAGCGATCTAAAAATCCGCACACTCACCCTACCCGACTATTTCCAAGATCATAACGATCCAGAAAAACAATATGAAGAAGCTGGCTTGGTTGCGCAAAATATTATCGCTCAACTCAAGTAAGAAACGCCACCTAATACTATTGCATTCTTACTTCAAAAAAGCATAATATACTGTGCTAAGGCATAGTAATCACACAATAAATCCATTGCTGAACCCCACCCAAAAATGCGATAATCAAGAAAATATGAAAAAAATCACGCAAGCACAGCTAAATGAGGTTATAAAACTCCACCGCATGTTTTTGATGGGGACATCAGGCGGCATTCGCGCCGTTTTAAAATTCCACGACCTTTCAGACCTCGATTTCAGCAAAGCCAATCTATCAAACGCAGATCTTTCAGGCTCCATATTAAATGGCGCAAATCTCTCCCTAGGTGATTTCAACAACACAAACTTCTTCTCCTGCGATTTGTATAAAACAGACATGCGCGGCAGCAACTTCACACGCGCAGATTTTCGCGGCACACAAATCCTTGGTGCCAATTTAAGCAAAGCCGATATGAAGGGCGTAGATTTTCGCCAAGGCTTTATCATGAATTATGATACCGAAGACGCAGATAGCGGATGGTCCCGCACAGGAGAAACACTCTTTAGTGGCTCCAACATTCGTGACACGAACATGTCCAATATCATGGCACAGCGCACGAATTTCACAAATGCCAACCTTCAAGGCGTAATCCTGAATGATGCCAACCTCGAAGGCTCGAACTTCACAGGCACAAACCTCACAGATACAGACCTCTCTGGCAGTAACCTCGCCAAGGTGAATATGCACAACTCCGTCCTGCAAGGCACAGTGGTTCTCGGCGTAACAGGTGACATCCCTATCATCCAAGAGATGAAAGACAAACAAGAAAGCCGCAAAAAAATCGACCGCGAGCTTGCTAATATCAACACCCTTATCAGGCTTCACACTCTATGGATCGATACCGCAGGTAAAAAAGGCAAACAGCTTAATTTAAGCGGCTACAACTTAAGTAAGGAAAATGATATCCGCAGATATCCCCTTACCCTCATCGTTGCAGATAATTGCCAATTTATTGGCCTCAACTTGCATGGCGCAATGATGCAGAGCTCGATTTTGGATAATTCAGACTTCCAAGATTGTAGCGCCCGCGACTCAGACTTCCGCGGCTCATCATTTAAAAGCGCCAAATTCACCCGCGCCGATCTTCGCAACGCTAATTTCAGCCACCTTAAAGTACAAAAAGGCGGTAAAAGTATCTTCCAGCCTGTAGATTTAAGCGATGCAGATATGAGCTTTACGAACATGGAAATGGCACATTTTGAAGGTGCTAATCTTAAAAACACCAATTTTGCCCACGCTAATTTAAGGAATGTCGACTTCACAGGCGCGCAGCTAGAAGGTGCCAATTTTGAAAAAGCCGACCTGACCGGCGCTATTCTAAGTGACACCATCATTGAAGGCAAAGCTTAACACCTCAATAACAAACTTGACAAAATAAGAATATATTCATATTATAGCGATATGAACAATATATACAAACCCACAAAAGCAAACAATATCAACCAACTCACCGATACTCTAAAACTATCACAGAAAGAGAAACCAGCCTCAGAGACAGAGCTTTTATCGCATCAGGCCAATATCTTAAACAATCTTTTTGAAAATATAGCTTTAGAATATCTCACAAATCCGCCAGCGCCAGACCGCTATGCAGAAAGCCAACAACATTGGCTTGCCCTAGCCCTTAAAGCGCAACAACTGACAACGCAGGCCATTAAGGCCAGCGCGTCTGTAGATTATATGAACCACCTGACACCCCCACCCCCTCCCCCCAAAAAGTGACGAGCAATATGACGAATCCTAAAAACAAAACAAAAAGAAGACCTTACCCTGAAAAATATAAAAAAGAACGCGCCATTCTTATTAGAAAAACAAAACCATGGGAGCATAGCACTGGCCCCAAAACGGCTGAAGGGAAAGCAAAAGTTAGCCAAAACGGCTTAAAACACGGGGCACGCTCGAAAATTTTCACTGAGTTACGCGCCGCTTTATGTGCACAACAGCGAAGCTTAAAACGCTATAGGCTCGACTTATAATGGCTGTCATGTTTAGATTTAACTTTATGAATTAATTAAAATAGATAAATGACAACCACTATTTTTAGATTTGATAACGCCGCGCAGAACAGCACTCAAGATAATGTCATGAGACTGCCATTAATACGAGGCGCGACAAGCGTGGCGTATGCATATACGCGAGCGCGTCGCAACAAAGTAGGAAGGGCGTTCCCATGACATTATCAGCGCCAACAGTTGTTATTTTTGACATGGACGGCACAACCGTGCGCCATTTGAGCCCTAAAATGCTCGGCGCTATGGAGTGGCTTGATGACACAGCCTTTAAAATCTCTAGGCTTTGGCAGTGGATCTTTGAGCGTAAAGCTCAAGGCCCGATCATCCTCCCCACCCCTGAAAGCCCTGTTAAAGCCCCTAAATCCATTATTGTACATCGCGCCATACATAAGCTTCGCCGCAAGCCTGTCGAGCTTCTGGTTGAGCCATGCCCGTCTGTTTATACAGTGCTGGATTTGCTAAAGCGCTCCAATATCCCGACTGCGCTTGTCTCTAATGGCTTGGGCAAAGGCTATGGGCTGGACATCATTGAGAAATTTAAGCTCTCAAGCTATTTTCCAATCACAATTTTTCGTGAAGACATTCGTAAATCCAAGCCTAACCCTGAGCCGATTTTACTCGCGATTCAGAATATGGAGCTGGATTTAAAAGAGGATGATGTTGTCTGGTATATAGGCGATCGCCATAAAGATGTGATCGCGGCGCAAAATGCGGGCAAGCACTTACCCTGCCGTGTAGAGCCTGTTGCCTATGCCCTCAATGCGGCGGCAGCAATCTTAGAGCGCGGCTACACTCCCGATCATATTTTGATGAGTTATCAGGATATGTATATCGTCCTTAAACGCCTCTTGGAAAACAGTGCCAAGAAAAAGCAGAGCCAAAAAGAAGCGCTCAAATCCGCTTAAGCATTAAAGGCCAAAGCAAAACAAAGACTGGCATAGAGTTCAAGCCTTACTGTAAGCGCAGCGCCTCATAGGCCGCCACAGGCTCGGCGCTCTGTACACGGATCATTTCAGCAGCTGGCGCAAAAGCTTTAAAGGCTTCACTTTGCATCTTAAGCGCTTGCCCCATCATGACTTGCCCTTCCAAAAGCTCAGCAATCATCTCCAACGCTGTTTTAGGTTTAGGACGCACAGTGATCGCAGCTTTCATACGGTTTGGCGCACCGATCAGCTTCGCTGTATAATCAAGCGCCTTATCCAAGCCACCAAGCTCATCAACCAAGCCCACTTCCAAAGCGGCCTTACCCGTCCAAACGCGGCCACCAGCAATCTGATCAACTTGCTCAACGCTCATACCTCGCCCTTTAGAAACACGCGCCAAGAACTGCTCATAAACATTATCCAACATCGCGTTCATCTGCTCAGCTTCGCTTTCACTAAAGGCGCTATTAACAGCCCACATGCCGGCATTCTCACCCCAGCTCACGCCATCCCAATTCACACCCAGTTTTTTAGAGAGCTCACCAATGGAAAACTTACCGCCCACAACACCAATAGAACCGGTTAGCGTAGTCGGCATTGCAAAAATACGATCCGCATAGGCTGAAACCCAGTACCCACCAGAAGCCGCAGCACTGCCCATGGATACAATCACAGTCTTACCACGCTCCTTGGCTTTTTCTACCGCACGCAAGATACTCTCAGACGCGCTCGGCGAGCCACCAGGGCTATCAACACGCAGCACAATCGCTTTAACCTTCTCATCCCGCGACGCTTTCAAGATCGCAGGCGCAATCTCAGACGCTGCCGCCACAGACGAGCCGCCACCAAAGCCACCGCCATCACTATCCGGCACAATCGCTCCCGCCACATAAATCAACGCAATCTCAGGCATATTCGCCAACAAAAACGCACGATGCTCAGAAAAGCTAGACGCATAGCGCTCAATACTAACGAAATTCTCTTCAATCTCCTGCGCATCTTTAACGCCAGTCAGCTTCATCGCCACATGATCGAGCAAAACATCCCCATAATCAGCATGCGTGATCAGCCCTACTTCCTGCGCTTCTTGTGCACTAAACAGCCCCTTATCAACCATCTCCAAAAACGCCTCAGCGCTTATCCCCCGCTCAGCAGGCACGTCCGCCAAAATCTCATCTCGGATATCACCGATCAACGCTTCATATGTCTCACGTGAGTAGCGAGACATATGCTTCGCTGTCATATTCTCATAAGCCGTCTTATAATCCTTACGCTGGAAGAAATCCGGATACACACCAAGCTTATCCAGAGCGCCGCGCAAATATGGCGCTTCAGCATGCACGCCCGGAATAGAGACTACGCCCAATGGCTGCATCCAAATCTCATCAAAAGCAGACGCCAAATAATAGCGACTAAGCCCCAAACCACCTTCGCCATAAGAGCTACTATAGATATAAGCAAACTTACCAGACGCTTCGAAGCGTTTCACCGCAGCGCGCAGCTCCTGCACTTGCGAAAGCGCATAACTGCCCGCACGCATACGCACAACTAGCCCCTCCACACGCTTATCATAAGACGCACCATCCAGCGCATCCACCAAAGCACGCAATGTCATAGGCTTCTCATCAAAAGCCTCCATAAAACCACCCTGATCAGCACGCTCAGCAAGGCCTTCTTTTAAATCTGCATATAGAACAATCTTATCTGGCAAAGACGGTGCTACCTCACCGCTTAACAAAATCGGCAATACAAATAACATCAGCACAAAATTGAAAATCATCAAAAAGCCGAGCGTCATCGCGAGGCGCTTCATCGCCATCCAGAAAATCGGCAGGATTTTCCACTTAATCTTGGCGGACTTCATAGAAGCCGGCACAGGTGAGGTAAATAAAGGGCGATGCGTTCTAAAATTACGTTTTTTCATAGGCTTGAGTTTAGCCTCTTATCAAAAGATGTCGAATAGTTTTTTAAGTCCTCACAAACCTTACTAATTCATTTTTTAATTGACATAAAAATAAATAATATGATTTATAAATAACTCGAAAAGGAAGAATCATGACAAAACAAAATACAGAAAACGATAATATAATAGGTTACTTCAAACAAAAAGACGCCTTCATAAGAGATATTAAAACTGCATTAAGCGAAAAATGGAAAGGTGCTATACCTGCCAACAAATTCTTCGTCGCAAATAATTTACGGGTAAGAATCACACAAGAAAAAAAAGATACACACCTTGAAATAAAAAATTCTGAAAAGCATATAACCCTATGCATGCAATTTAAAAGTGCCAATTTCCAATCACTTAAAATCACAAAACAAGTAACAGTAAGCAATATGGATCTTACCGAAGAAGAAGTTCTTGATACGTTAAAGAGATTAAAGAAATGTTTGAGTGATGATGCTGAGCCTCTTTATAGAAACATCAGAACAGTATCACCCAAAGGCACTTCAGATGTAAGAACGCACACTTTATTATTGGATTAAACTGAATATAATATGATAAACGCCCTAGAGGCACTGCGCTTTGTGGCGTAGCCAATGATCAGCAAGAACACAAGCCATCATTGCCTCAACAACAGGCGTACCACGCAAACCTACACACGGATCATGGCGCCCTTTTGTAACAATTTCTGTCTCGTTACCGTTTTGATCAATTGTTTTTGTCGGAATAAGGATCGAGCTTGTCGGCTTAAAGCCCACGCGAACGACAATATCTTGCCCCGTTGATAGGCCGCCTAAAATACCGCCCGCATGATTAGAGGTAAATTCTTTGCCGGCTCGAATTTCATCAGCATTGGCTTCACCGCCAAGCTCCACCGCATCAAAGCCATCGCCAATCTCAACCGCTTTAACCGCATTGATCGACATCATCGCTTTCGCGAGATCACTAGAAAGCTTATCATACACAGGCGCACCAAGCCCCGCAGGAATACCACTCGCATGAACTTCGACAATCGCGCCCGCAGATGAGCCTTTTTTACGCACAGTATCAAGATATACTTCAATTTCAGGCACTGCCGCCGCATCAGGAAGCCATAGCGGGTTTTGCGAAACCTGATCCCAATCCCAATTATCGCGATTAATTTTCTGTGTACCAACCTGCACTACAGCCGCGCGGATTTTAACCTGCTCGCCGATCTGGCTTTCCAAAAGCTTACGCGCCACAGCGCCCGCCGCAACGCGGCTAGCCGTTTCACGTGCAGAAGAGCGCCCGCCGCCGCGATAATCGCGAATGCCATATTTTTCGATATAAGTGAAATCAGCATGGCCGGGACGAAACTTATCTTTAATCTCGGAATAATCTTTTGATTTTTGATCTTGGTTTCGTATCAAAAGCGCAATCGGGTGGCCCGTTGTTTGCCCCTCAAATACACCAGAGAGAATTTCAACCTCGTCAGGCTCGCGGCGCTGCGTCGTATGGCGGCTCTGCCCTGGCTTGCGCTTATCAAGGAAGCTCTGAATATAAGCCTCATCAATCGCAATGCGCGGCGGCACGCCATCAACCACAGCCCCTATTGCTGGCCCGTGGCTCTCACCAAATGTTGTATATTGAAATAAAGTTCCGAAACGATTACCTGACATAACTTATCTTTTAGCGCCTACTCTTGTGTTGAATGAAATTCTTTTTGCCTTAATGCTTCAGCCTTATTCGATAAAACAATCTCATCATTAGGATCAATAGCCAGTGCCTTATCCCAAAGCAATATTGCCCCATCATAATCTCCTTGCTCTGCCTTCACAACTCCAAAGCTTGTGTATATAGCAGCATTAGACGGGAGAGTATATTTATTGTCAGGGTCTTGCTTTAAAGCGCTTTGAAAGCCAGAAAACGCACTCGCATGATCCCCTAAATAAGAGTAATTCATCGCTATCTGATAATATGCATTCTTTAGTAAATCAGGCTTATCCAGCATGTAGCCTTTATCTTCATAAGAAGAAGTACTTTCTAATGAGTTGATAGCCTTTTGATAGTACGTAATTGCTCCATTAAAATCACTAAGCTCAGCATTGCAATTGCCAATCCAAATAAGAGCTTCAGGATGAATATCGTCATACTTCAATATTTGTTTAAACAGGACAATAGCTTTCTCGTACTCACCTTTTTGGAACAGATCAAACCCACGCGCCCCAAATGCATTCATCTTGTCTATTTGCATAGCATTTTGAGCTCCTGCCTGCCCGACAAAAACAAATAAACAAAAGAAACAAAGAAAAACATACTTCATACAAATATTCCTAATTCCAACATGGGTGAATATTGTAACGTATCACTTATCATAACACCACCAGAAATTAATTGACATAAATCAGAATCACCTGATATAAGGTTATGAAAATAAATTGAGGGTAAAACATGGCTTTAAGCAATAAAAAAATAAGAGATCTACGTGACGCGGCGCGCGGTTCATTTGTTGGTTCAACAGAAAAAGTTATAAAAATATTGGAAAAAGCTGGCGCCATCAAATTAAGTAATGATTCTGATAGAGCATGCCTTGAGCTTGACGGGACATGTGTAACAATTTTTAATAAAAAAACTCACTTAAACCAACGGCATAATACTGCACTGGGGCACATAAACCCAATCAAAGAGCTTGCTTCTAAAGCATACGAGCTACACGCCAAATAGAAATCTCGAACGCAATATAACTATCGTTCAACGACTATCTTTTCTTTCTGCGTCGAAAGTGTCCCCTGCTCGATGATCGCAACGGTGAGGCGCGATACGGCGGTGCGCTTGCCTGTCGCCTCCTCAAACATATCCGTCTGCCAGACTTGTGTGCGGCGGCCTGTATGAAGCGGTGTGCAGCGACCAACAACGAAGCCTTCCGTCACTGCGCGGATATGATTGCAGTTAATCTCAAGACCAACCGCGCGATATTTATCTGGATCAATCGTCATCCACGCCGCCACTGAGCCTAGCGTTTCCGAAAGAACGCAACTCGCGCCGCCATGCAAAATACCAAAAGGCTGGGTCGTGCGATGATCAACCGGCATACGTCCTTCAAGGAAATCATCACCAACTTGAGTAAGCTCTAAGCCTAAATGCTCACCCATATTGGCATTACGCAAGCCTTCCAAAAAATCAGCTGTATAGTCTTTAAACCAAATCATGTGCGCCCTCCAAAAAGCAAAGCCTCTAAAGAAAAACGGCCCTTGCAGACCGTTCATCAAAGAGTATCAATTAAGCAGCTGCTTCGCTTTTACCCTTAGGCTTCATGCTCGCGAGCAGCTCAGCAGTCTCACCAACATTATCAACGCTCAGCATCCCGACTGTGTGGTAACCCGCATCAACATGCAGACACTCACCTGTCACGCCGCTAGACAGATCAGAAAGAAGATAAAGACCGCTGCGGCCGACATCATCAATTGTCACATTGCGCTTCATTGGCGCATTAAGTTCGTTCCATTTAAGAATAAAGCGGAAATCACCAATACCTGAGGCTGCCAATGTTTTAATCGGACCAGCAGAAATCGCATTAACGCGAATACCTTTAGAACCAAGATCAGCCGCCAAATATTTTACTGAGCACTCAAGAGCCGCTTTCGCCACGCCCATCACGTTATAATGAGGCATCACTTGTTCAGCACCATAATATGTGAGTGTGATCAATGAACCACCCTCTTTCATCATCGGCACTGCGCGCTGTGCAACAGACGTGAATGAGTAAACAGAAATATCCATAGTCTTTGTGAAGTTCGCACGCGTTGTATCAAGATACAAACCATCCAACTCGTTCTTATCAGAAAAAGCAATTGCGTGAACAACAAAGTCAACCTTGCCCCACTGCTTTTCGATTTCTGCGAAAGCCGCATCAACAGAGGCATCATCAGTCACATCACATGGCAAAACCATCGACACACCAAGCTGCTCAGCCAGAGGTCTCACACGTTTTTCAAGCGCTTCACCTTGGAATGTAAAAGCCAGTTCAGCGCCAGCTTCAGCGGCAGCCTTGGCAATACCCCAAGCAATAGAGCGATCATTGGCAACGCCCATCACAATACCGCGTTTGCCTTTCATAAGTTCAGTAATACCCGTCATATCTTTTCTTCTTATATAAATAATTATCTATAAATTTTTGAATAGAGCACATCCTACACAATTTAAGCCCCGCGTCCAGTCCCAATAACATTGCAAAACGCACTGCCCACATTCAATTTTATCTGCTAGAATATAATCTGAATTATAATCACGCCCAGCACACGCATACTCCACACCCTTAGAAAATGATAGATCACGCAAAAACAGACCATATTTTCCATGAGATTCGCAGAAGCGTTGCGGTTGATTTCCCGAACCTTACTTTAAATTATATCTTTGTAAAAAATGGCGAAGATAGTGTTTCCGATCATGTAAAAGCACTACCAGATCACAAGGCGAAAGACCTCATGATCATCGCGATGCAAAAACCAATATCAAACAAAACAAATCTTCTCGCTTTAACATACAAACCAAACACCATCATCCCTTTCATTCCGCTTTATAGAGATAACAGCTATCTCGCAACGCTCATCATCAATGAAGAGCAACATACAAGAGAACGCGACTTCTTCTATCCTGAAGAGCCTGAAAAATATGATCGCTTCATCGGCCTTGCCCTTGCATGGGAAGCCATACACTTAATGCAAGCACACAAACAGAAAGAAGAGGCCATATTCGATGATGAGGACGGCATCCTCACATATGCTAAGATTAAGACATTAAGGCTGCGTAACGCCATGCTCAGAGAATGTTTCGCCTGCATGTATATGGAGCAAGAAGGCGAAACAGGAGCAGTGCAAAGACATTTGCGTCGTTCTTGCGAGATCACTGTCAGCCAACATATGCACACAACGCCTGAAAACCGCCCCTTCCCCATAGCCATTGACGCAACCAGACTGGTATTTAGAGCACTTAGAAAATATGAAGAAGATATAGATGGGCCGATTGTTAAGCACACATATAATATGGTCAAAGAAATCGATTCAACATGCGAGGATTTAAACTTAAGACAATGGTTCATCTTTGCAAAATACGCACAAGAAATGGCCTGGAGCGAGCGCAATAAACACGAGATTTTAAGCTCCGCAGCCTATAGCAGTGATGACCCCTATATCCGCACAACAGCCTATATTGTTGCAGAAACTTTAAATTCAAACCTCACACCTTTAAACAATCCGCAATTCTTTAACCCATATGATGACAAAGACAAAACACACCGCATGCACCTTAAAAAGGCACAAGCGCTATACAAACCTGTTATCGAAGAAGCGGCACAACTTGGAAAACCAGAAATTCTAATCAAACACGCTATTGAGCAAACAAAATCCTTTATATATCACCATGATATTATCGGCTGGGCAGCCCCTGCACTTATTAAAGCGAATAACAGCTATAGCGATCAAAATACCGATCCTACAAAACTATACGAGATCTTTCTCCTCTCGCTAAAAGAGCTCAACTGGACAGAAGTCTACAAAATCCATGCATTTATCATCTCTAAGCAACGTATGAATATCTACGTTACACCTGAAATGATTCTTGAAGAGCATATCGGCAATAATAATGAACGCCAAATTTTCAAAGAAGCTATAAAGCTTTTAACCCACGATAACGGGGAAATATAAAACCAAGATATAAAAAAGCCGCCATCCAGTTCTATAGATAGCGGCTTTATATTCTTATAACACAGGGCTTAATTAGAGTGTTTCCCAAGTTCCGTCTGGGTTCTTACAAGCTTGCCCAACAGCGGTTTCTTGCTGACCATCAACATAGATTGTCTGCTTATACTCACGGCAATAACGACCAGAAGTGCTCTGACCATCACGTGTCGGCGTTACAGTCCCATAGTGACCACTCTCTGGATTACTCCAAGAAACAGTCTCTCCAATCGGCGCGTTGTGTGCAGACTGATTAGCTTGTGCCAAATACATCTTGTCAGCTTGGTCTAGTGATTTACCAATCTCACTACCAATTAATGCGCCAAGTAATACACCAGCACCCGTAGCCCAAAGTTGACCAGATCCTCCGCCCACTTTAGAACCTAATAGGCCGCCAACAACTGCACCAGATACGCCACCAACACTTTGCTTAGTCCCGCTATTTTGAATGCTTTCACACGCACTCAGTGAAAATGCAGCAAGCACAGCTGGGATCAAATAAATTTTTCTCATTTCATTCGCCTTTCTTTATATTTGCGATTCGCAAGATTCAGAATATATAATCTTACCCGATTAGTACAAGCGTTATACGTTTCAGTTAATACAAACCCTTCGCGAATAAGGAAAGTTCCATATGAGCCAAGAAATATTTAAAGAATTTGGGCATAACCCTATAGAGCTATGCAAAGACTGGCTTCAAGAAGCCACAAACTCCGAGATTAATGACCCTGAGGCCGTTAACCTCGCAACAGCTGATAAAAATGGTCGTCCCTCTAACCGCTGGGTCTTAATCAAAGAGATCACACAAAAAGGCTTTAAATTTCATACTAATGAAAACAGCAAAAAAGGCCGCCAAATAGCAGAAAACCCATACGCATCCATCTGCTTTTACTGGAAATCAACACGCAAACAAATTCGCATAGAAGGCCGCATAGAAATGGCGAGCAGCGAGGAAGCCAATGAATATTTCCAAACGCGCTCTATAGAACGCCAGATAGGAGCTTGGGCTTCCAAACAATCATCTCCGTTCGAGCATTGGGATGAGCTAGAAGCCGCGATTGAGCAATATGAAGATAAATTTGCCGACACGAATAACATCCCCCGCCCGCCCTACTGGAAAGGCTATCGCCTTATCCCAGAGAGCATAGAATTTTGGATTGCGCATAAAGACCGTCTCCACAAGCGCTTTATCTATAGCAGAGAAAACGACACGAGCCCGTGGACAGCCACTTGGCTCTGCCCATAAGCTCTTGACGCCATAATATCGCTGCGCCATATAAATAGCTATGACAGCACAAGCAAAAGACTCGAACAATCAGGATCAACACCAACCAACGCATCAATTTGGTGCAGATGTAGCGCGCCTACTCTCTATCGTCAGCGGCGCACTCTACACCAATCACGATGTGTTCTTACGCGAGCTCATCTCCAATAGCGCCGATGCTTGCGACCGCTTGCGCTATGAAGCCATTCAAAATCCTGAGCTAACAAAAGACAACGCGCAAATGCGCATCCATGTCTATAAGGACACAAACAAACGCACACTCACCATCCTCGATAACGGTATTGGCATGAGCGAAGAAGAGCTCATCGACCACTTAGGCACGATTGCAAAATCCGGCACAGCCAAAATCATGGAGCAAATGAAAAGCGCCGATGACCCGCTTAAGCTTATCGGTCAATTCGGTGTTGGTTTTTACGCCAGCTATATGGTTGCCAATTATGTAACTGTCATCAGCCGCAAAGCCGGTAGCGACGATGTAAATACATGGAGCTCAGACGGCGCTACAGGCTTTGATATCCGCCAATCCACTGATGAAGAGAAAGCGATTCTCGATGGCGAGCGCGGCACAGCGATCATCCTGGATATAAAAGATGAGGCTTCAGACTTTTTAATTGATGAGAAAATCAAGCA